>CACXFX010000173.1 GCA_902767055.1 uncultured Pseudomonadota bacterium | reverse complement strand
TTTTTTCATATCATTTATCCTTCATTTAAATAAAAAAATTTCCGTTCAATAATCAAAACGGAAGAGGAGCTAAGAAACTGTCAAGACACAGCTCGGCTTATTCGACAACGCTTATATCACCAACTCCTCTTGCAAGGAGTAACGTCTTGAAGATGTTTCTTAAACACCGCAACCATCCTGGTCACGTCTCTATACTGCCATAAAAAAGCATAAATGTCAAACAAAAATATTTAATTTAATCTTTTAAGACATTTGAAACGCAAATTTAACCAATATATGTCATAAGCTTAAAAAAAAGGAGTTGATTTAAATGATAAAATATATCGCATTTTTTTGCTGTTTTGGTTTTACTCTTAACAGTTTTGCTCAAACACATTCATTTTCGGACATGGATGCCGTTTATATGGCAACCTTAAAAGCGGTTGTTGATTATAAAATGAATGATAAAGAAAATATTGATAAAATCCAAAAACTTCGCGAAGATGAAAAATTTAATCAGGATTTACGAAAAAAACTTGATAAGCTCAGCAATAAAAAATCAAAATCGGGCAAAAATAAAAGAATATATGAAATATTAAAAAATGCCGGAAAAAAGATTTATAATGAACTTTAATTAACAATTTATTTATATATCACCTGCTATAATTCAAACAAAGTATGTTTTTTTTGAAAGCTCGCATAATGAAAAAAATATTGTTCCTGTTTTTCTTGTTTACAACAGTTTTAAGCGGTTGTGCAACACATAATCCCGAGCCGCTTTATACGCCTCAGCCTGCTGAGCGTGAAATTTTGCCTGAAGATATGGCTCGTTACAGAGAAAACATTGTCTTAAAACAGCACGGCGAAAATTTTGTTTCTTACGAGTATCGCAATGTTCGCATTGATGAGCTTGCCTCGCTTGCCATCAATTATTGCTTAGACAACACGGACGGCAAAAAGGCCTATTTGCGCGAGATTGTGATGAGAGAGAATCACAGCAAACTTGCAACTTTTGATTGCATTGACTTGCAATAGTAAAATAAATTTCCTATATCAACCTTTAGGAATAAAAATATTTTTAAAGGCTTTTAGAAGATGAGAGATTTATATGATATTTTAGGCGTTTCAAAATCGGCGAGCGATACCGATATCAAGTCCGCATATCGAAAATTGGCACGTAAATATCATCCGGATTTAAATAAAGACGATAAATCCGCCGCAGAAAAGTTTAAAGAAGTTTCCGGCGCTTATGAAGTTTTAGGCGACAAAGAAAAACGCAAAAAATATGATGCCGGCGAAATAGATGCCGAGGGAAAACCGACCGGATTCGGTGCTTCCGGATTTGGCGGCGGCAACGGTCCGTTCGGCGGCGGAACATATCGTACTTACAGCTCTTCAAGCACGGCGGAAAATCCGTTTGGTGACGCCGGAGGGTTTGATTTTTCATCCATATTCGGTGATGATATTTTAAGTGCTTTTTCGGGTGCTACCAAGAGGCGTTCACGCACGCGCGCCGGCGCCGGTTATAATCCGTTTGGCTCAAGTGCCGCACCTAAAGGTCTTGATGTGTCGATGACCCTTGATATTGATTTTACGGATGCGGCCAAAGGCGTTAAAAAAAGCATCAGGATGAACAACAAAACCATCAGTCTTAACATTCCCTCAGGGACGATTGAAGGTCAAAGTTTCAGATTAAAAGGGATGGGCAACCCGAGTCCGGCCGGCGGTGAAAACGGTGACGCTTATATCAAAATTCATATCAGACCGCACGCTTATTTTAAGGCCGATGGCTTAAACATTTTACTCGATTTACCGATTTCGATCAAAGAAGCTGTTTTGGGTGCCAAAATTATGGTTCCGACCCTAAAAGGCAAGGTCAAAGTCACTGTCCCGCCATATTCTTCAAGTGATGATAAATTACGCCTTAAAGGTATGGGGATAGAAACATCAAAGGGCAAAGGTGATGAGATTATCACATTAAAAATCAAGGCCCCGAAGAATCCTGAGCCGGTTTTGGAACAGGCCTTAAATGTTTTGCAAGATACACCGCAAAGGGAGTTTTAATGAAGCTTGAAAACCTGATGGATTTTGAATGGTATAACGAGCCGAACAATGTCGTTTTCGCCGAGCAGGAAATGAAAATTGTTGCCGAGGCTCAAACCGATTTTTGGCAATCTCTGCATCACAAAATCAAAAAGGATAATGCGCATTTTTTCTACAAAACCGTTTCAGGTGATTTCAAACTGATAATAAAATGGCGATTTGCCGATGCCGCACATTTTAATCAGTGCGGGATAATGGTGCGTGTCGATGAACGAAATTGGTTTAAGGCCTCAACAATGTTTCAAAGTTCTCAATCCCCTGAAATAGGCACTTGTTTGACTGTTCAGGGTTATTCGGATTGGGCCGGTGCGTCCTTAAATAATGTGCCTGAACATATTTTTTACAAATTAGAGCGCAAAGGCGATGATTTTGTGGCTTCATTTTCATTTGACGGGCAAAAATATACAAAGCTCCGCCAGTTTTATTTAAGAACCGTTGAGCCCGAAGTCAAAGCCGGTGCTTATATTGCCGCCCCTCAAAACAAACCTTTCGAAGCCGTCTTGGATGAAATTGAGTTTGCTTAAAAATTTAAATATCCG
>CACXFX010000172.1 GCA_902767055.1 uncultured Pseudomonadota bacterium | reverse complement strand
GGCGGTGGCGAAATCGTTGCCATAGGCACTCCGGAAGAAGTAGCTAAAAACAAAAAGAGTTTCACCGGAAAATATTTAAAGGGAAAATTATAGGCAACAGATATTTTACCGATTATAACGGGAAACCGAACGGATCGGTTTTGAGAGGATTGTTAACATTTTCGGTGCCTGATGAAATTGTAGGCTTAATATATTTATCATACGCAGTTTGAATTTCTTCAAATGAAAATACCGGACTACCGAAGCGGTCATATAGCGTTTCGTTGCTCATTACTTGTTGCCACGTCAGCCGGTGATATGTAGCAGACAGCGTTTTTACGGAATGTGCAAGACTTAAGCGATAAACATCTTCTAGCGTATACACTTGCCCTGAATCTAAATTGACATGTGAAGTTTGGTGTGTGTTGGCATCAATATACGCAAAATGTCCCTGCTCATCTGCATAATTTTTGCACGGAATTTCAACCGGTGAAACATAATTGTTTTGCGGTTGTTGCTGTTGCGGCTCAGTTGTAACCGGCGACGGTATTGATACTGAGTCAGGTGCATTTTTCGGTTGCGCTGATTTTATGTTATTATCGGTTTTTGTTGCAGATTTTGACGCATTTGCACTAATACCGCGCAAAGCATTTAATTGTTGTAAAGTAAGCATTCCATATCCTTGTTTTAATTATCTGCCGCGATAGTCTATAAATTTATTTGCAAGCATTTTATTTGTATCGTTAATATCCAATTTTTCACCTCCATTTTGAATGCTGTTTACCGAATTGGCGGTATATTGAGCACTCAGTTGTAATTTGTTGCTGGCTTCGTACATGGAAATCGAACGTAGACATCCGTCGGATGTTTTTTCATAGTGGCGCACATTGCGATATGTGCCGTCTGCGTCTTTATCGTTAGGATCATAGGTAGTAATTATATCTCCGCGTTGTACTGCTGCTGTGCGTTTTTCCTGACCTTTACGGTCGGCTTTGCGAGCGCATGCCAATTTCATACGCTCAAATTCTCGATTTTTCTCTGTATCCATAATAATTCCGCCATTAGACATCGGAACACCCAAGCCCTCTCTGAAACCGAGTTGATCACGCAAAGCATAATATATGTCACGGTCTTTAGTGATAATCATTTCTCCGCCGAATGCTTTTGCCGCATACAAGCCGTTGTTTGAGCCGACCATGCCATTATCAAAATATTTTCCTTCTCTGGACAGCATTGCTTCATCACAAAGTTCAAAATCAGAACGATAACCTTTATTATCCGGATTTTTATGAGTTCCGCCAAAAGACAAATAAGGATCTTCCACCAATTGTCCTTTCTCATCACACTTACCGTCACTGACTTTAACTCTATCCCAACTGTTTCCTGTTACGACCACAAAGGTCTGTTCATCAAACCCCATCTCTTTTAATTTTGTGCTTAACGATTTTTTCTTCAATTCTTCCAAGAGTTCAGCGGCTCTCGGACTTTTATCCACACCTTCTCTATAATAAACCATTGTCTTTCTTCCCATTTTTATATTCATACAAAAAAAATCCCGCAATCTGAGAAAGCGGGCGGATGTTGACAAACCGTATTAAGATTACTAAAAGAACGGCTCGGCTTATTCGGCCGAAAAGCCTTATTGAGCCGACATCCGTCCGAAAACAGATATCGGCATATTATTTATAGTCGTTTATGCACTTTGACGACTAGTAATCTTAAAATAAGGGTTGTCACGCCCTAAAATACGTCTCCGCATTCTAAGTATAATTCTAGCAGGTTTGTATATTGATGTCAAATATTTTTAGCAATATTCTATTCAAAACAGAATTTCATCTCTTTACCATATAGTTTGAGCAACTTTCGTAAAGCCTCTATATCGGTAGCTTTGCCGAGTTCCATGGCATCAATTAAGTCAATCGGGATATGGGTACGTTTAACAACCTGATATATGTATAAATTTCTGTCTTGTCTGGCGTGCCATAATTCACGCCCGATTTCTTTTCTCATTTTTTTACTGAGTTTAAGTGTATTGTCAATCATTTCTATGAACTCCTTAATTTGCTTTTTTTAAAACAAAAACCGACTTAAATCTCTTTAAGTCGGGGAGTTCAAAGCTGCCTACAACAGTCTTGCTTATTCAATATATTCAGCAAGCTCCCCGTTATGAGGAGTTATTTAGTAGGTGGAGCTTTGATACTCCGCAGACGACCTCTCGCCTGCAAAAACTATATTAAGGCAATGAGTGTAATTTGCAAGTAAAAAATTTTGGACTTGCTTTTTAAGTATATTCTTATATGTTTAAGTTATGACTGATAAAAATGAAAAAATACTCTTGCTGTCGTGTTGTGCACCTTGCTCTTGTGCGGTTATTAAAACTATGGCGGAAAATAAAAAGAACTTTGCGGTGGTGTTTTATAATCCGAATATCCGTCCATTAGCCGAATATGAAAAACGCCGTGATGAAAACAAACGCCTTTGCGAGCAATATGGAGTTGACTTTATTGAGCTGGAGTACGATAACGAACGTTGGTGTGAATTGACCAAAGGATTGGAAAACGAGCCGGAGCGAGGAAAACGTTGTTCAATATGTTTTTATATGCGCCTTAAAAGAGTTATGCAATATGCTAAAGAACACGGTTTTACTGCGGTGGCTTCGGTATTGGGAGTTTCCAGATATAAGAATTTGCAGCAGGTAAACGAGGCGGCATATAAGGCGGCCAAAGATACAGGTTTTATTTATGTTGAAATTGAAGGACGTAAAAACGGTATGCAGGATTTGCGGCAACAATTGATAAAAGATTTAAGCCTATATAATCAAAATTATTGCGGATGTAAGCCGCGAGATTAACAAGGAGAAAAAATATGCAGAAAATAATTCCGAATAAATTACAAAAGGGCGATAGGATAATGATAGTTGCCCCATCACGAGGTTTAAAACTTATCGGGCAGGATTGTCGCCAGATTGCCGAAGAACGCTTTAAGCAAATGGGCTTGGAAGTCGTTTTTGCCGAGAATACAACCGATGATAAATGGAATAAACTCGGTACCGGTTCGGTAAAAGAACGTGCCGCCGATATTATGCAGGCGTTCAAAGATAAATCGGTAAAGGCGGTTTTTACGGTTATCGGAGGTTTTAACAGCAACCAGATTTTAGCATATTTGGATTATGATGTTATTCGTCAAAACCCGAAAATTATCTGCGGTTTTTCTGATATTACGGCGCTTCTTGATGCTATTAACGCCAAAACCGGTTTGGAGGTCTATTACGGGCCTCATTACAGCTCTATCGGTATGAAAAAAGGTTGTGAATATACGCTCGACTATTTGAAAAAAATATTGTTTTACGATGATGAAATCGAGATAAAAGCCTCTGAAGAATGGAGCGATGATTTGTGGTTTTTGGACCAAGAAAAACGTGAATTTATCAAAAATGAAGGTTTTTGGAATATTCACGAAGGCAGTGCGGAAGGCACAATTGTCGGCGGTAATTTGTGTACGTACAATTTGCTTTTGGGTACCGAGTATCAACCTAAGTTTGAATCTGATACGATTTTGATGATAGAAGACGACGCCGGAAGTACGCCTGTTATATTTGACCGTAATTTGCAATCACTTTGTCATCAACCGGAT
>CACXFX010000171.1 GCA_902767055.1 uncultured Pseudomonadota bacterium | reverse complement strand
CCGCCGTATTCGGGCATCACAAACCGTCCGCCCTTAGGCGCATCAGGATTAACATAATCAAAAGCCTTAAAACCGGCATCATATTTGGCACCGCCGTAAAGTGCAATCTGATTGTCAAATGCCAGTGCAGAAGAAGATAGAAAAAAACTGAAAAATAAAATTTTAAGCTTCATCATCGGTCCAACCGCCGAAAGGATAAGCCAAATTTTCCTCTTCGTTTGATGGCTCTTTTTGATTATCTTTTCGCACCGGTTCGCTCAAAAAAGCCTCCAAACTTTTATCCGCATCATCATATTCTTCCGGCGCATCATTAAAGACGGGCATGTCATCATCTTTTATCGCCGATATTTCAAAATGAGGCTCATCCTCTTTCTTTTCGTCCTCAAAAGTCTTCAGATCGGCCGCATCATCGTCATCTTCTTGCATACGTTGCTGAAGCGTTGCAAAAAAGGCCTCATCATCATCTTGTTTTTGCTCTTCTTGTTTTTTCTTTTTTGAAAACGGATTAAACTTTTTAAAAACGGAGTTATTTTCTTCTTCTTTTGGATTTTCCCCTTTTTGCTCTTCATGAGGCGCCTGCATTTTTTCGATTGACGGTGCAATCTCAAAAGTCGGATTTTGCACTTCTTCTTTTGTTTGCGGTGTTTGCTCTTTTTGAACAATATCATACGCAATCGGTGAAAGCATGGCATAAACTTTGCCCATCACACCCGTTTGCAAAATCGTGATGAAAATGCGATCCCTATCGTGTTTTTCAAGCATATTTGAAAGATTTTGATAACGTGCGCAAAATTCAAGAAGCGTCCCTTTAAAAACACTGTCACGCTCGGCTTTATCCTTCAAATAACCTTCAAAATCAGCCTGCATTTTTGCATTTTCGATAAAAGTCTTGGCAATAATCCAACGTTCGCCGTTTTTAACCCTTGACCAAAGTTCACCCATTTTGACCGAAGACGCGGCATTCGAGCGTTGCGCAATATCGGCCAAAATCTCATTCATATCGGCCACAAAAATATCAAATTTACCAACGACGAACCCGTCTTTAATTTCGTGCTCGGCATCAAGCATCACACGCACGACCAAATCCGTATAATCCTGATTTTTTTTGAGCTGTGTATAAAGTTGCTCCAATTTTTTATCGGTCGATTTAGTCTTAAAATATTGATTGATAAAACCGAAAACCTGCCAAACAATCCACACCGGTATGACAACAAGTCCGGCATAAAGTGCCAACGTATATGCATCAATCGAAGCCACATCAACGGTTTGAAAACGCGTATGCACAAACAATCCGGCATAAATAAACCATACAAGCGATGAAAAAACGGATGCAAAAAATAAAACGGTCAGCAAAATCGTTCTCCTAAACAACATTTCATCGCATTTTATTTGTTTTTTTCATTTTTTTCAATCATTTGCACCAAAAAATTAACAATATAAAAATAAAAGGTGTTTTTTTTTATAAAAAGTGTTAAAAGGGCACTGACAGATTTTTTTAGATAAAGGAAATAAAAATGTCTCAGGAAACCCCCGAAACAACCTTGGATTTTGAAGAAGAAATCTTAACGGTTGAAGAAAAAATCACTCATTTACAAGAGCTTTCCAAACAAGAAGACGTTGATATTCAAAAAGAAATCAAGCGCTTAAAAACAAAATTAAATCGCCTGTTAAATGAAGCTTATCAAAATTTAACACCGTGGCAAATCACCCAAATCGCACGCCACCCGAACAGACCGCACACAATTGATTTTATCAATGCTTTGATTGAAGATTTTGTGCCTTTATCGGGCGACAGATGCTTTGGCGATGATGAAGCGATGATTGCCGGTATCGGTAAATTCGAGGGAATTTCCGTTGTCGTCATGGGACAAGAAAAAGGTCACGATTTAGACACGCGCGTTAAACATAACTTCGGCATGGCCAGACCCGAAGGTTATCGCAAAGCTCAACGCCTGATGGACTTGGCTTCAAGGCTTAATATGCCTCTCTTAACATTTGTCGACACGGCAGGCGCATATCCGGGAGTCGATGCTGAAGAACGCGGACAGGCAGAGGCCATCGCGCATTCCATTGAAAAAAGTTTTCAAATTAAAACACCCGTAATTGCGACCATCATCGGCGAAGGCGGCTCGGGCGGAGCCATTGCCATTGCAACGGCAAATGTCGTCTTAATGCTGCAAAACGCCATTTATTCGGTTATTTCCCCCGAAGGTTGCGCTTCGATTTTGTGGCGTTCGGCAGACAAAGTTATCGATGCAACCGAGGCTCTGAAATTGACAGCTCAGGATTTGAAAAAATTTAAGGTCATTGATGAGATTATCGAAGAGCCGATCGGCGGCGCACATCGTCACCCGAAGGCCGTTTTTGACAATTTACGTGCCGTATTGCGACGCCGCTTGACCGAGCTTTTAAAATTGACCCCGACGGATTTAAAAAAACAACGCACGGAAAAATTCTTGGAAATGACGCGAAACCTAAAACCGGCAGAAAATAAAACAAAGAAGAAATAATTTTTTTTATTTGACAATAATCAATTTATATGCTTTAATTAAAAACGGATAAGAAAAGTTTCTTTCTTATCAAGTGCTTTATTTGGCGCGAGGCTTTAAGAGGCCTTCATGAAGAGCAGTGAAGATAACACTGTTATTTTAGTGTTGTTTTTTTTATTTTAAACAACGTTTATCCCCGATTTTTGTCGGGGTGCTGATGGCGGATGTACAGGATTTTCTAAAGGCTATCGGAGTCATTTCTCTTCATGTGATTTCTTAACACCCCGTCGCTCATCTATGGTGCGGCCTTTTTTTGAGTCCCTTCTCGTCACCACTTTGAACGAAGCGAGATAAGGGGTCCACAAAAAAACATAACACATCAACATTTTTTTCGAAAGGAAAAACACATGAAAAAAATACTCTTTATTTTAATAACTTTTTTAACCTTTAACGCATACGCGGCAAATGATTGTCAAGACGGCGAACAAAATTGTTGGGATTGCGGTAAAACAGATTCTGATTTATGTACGGCTCGTCTAAACGGAACGGAACTTTCAATCACAGGCACCGGTGATATGAAAGATTATACGCTCACAGGTCGTGGAGATGCCGCTGTTTCTGATGTACCTTGGGGGCAAGATATTACAAAAGTCACCATTGAAGGTAATCAAAAGGATGATAACGGAAATATTATTCGGTCTGGTATAAAGTCTATAGGAGATGATGCTTTTATCGGTGCATCTAATCTAATCGACGTGAGTATTCCGGATTCGGTAACCACAATCGGATGGGAAGCCTTTTATCATACCGGTATTACAGATTTGGTTTTACCCGATTCTATCACAACTATTGAAAACTATGCCTTTCAAAGGTGTTACGATTTAAAAGGACTCGTCATTCCGGAAACACTGACCTCAATGGGGGATATTATTTTTGAAAACACTCCGGCAACAATTTAT
>CACXFX010000170.1 GCA_902767055.1 uncultured Pseudomonadota bacterium | reverse complement strand
TTTGAAGTCGGCGGAAAATATTATGCCACGCTTGATTTGTTTGCAAACGGCGCGGCTTGTACGGACAAGAAAAATTGTGAAGATATTTTAAACTCAAACGGGGCGCCTTTCAAAGTCGGCTCAAAAATTTATAATTCAATGGCTGATTTTGCAAACGGAAACTATGTCAAGCACCGTATCTATACCATAGAAGAGGCCAACTTCGTTGCCGGTCCCGTCAACCGTGTGTCGATTAAGTACAGATAAAAATATTTTAATTAATTAAAAACACCCCTTCGGTTTGAACTGTACCAAGGGGGTGCTTAAAAAATTTTACTTCAAAAACAGGCTACTTTTCCAATGCATTGAAGCCGGCTTCAAGTTCATTGACGAAAGTCTGAAGCTCGTTGCTCATCGGCGTACTGATTGTCGGACGTGCAATAATCTCATTGATTACCGTCTTGTTGGGAAGAACTTTCGGCGTGACATTTTTTCTGGTGTCATAGCCTGTTCCCTTTTTGTGGGCATAGAACCCTACTTTGTCGCCTTCTTGCTCTATCGAGTAATAGACGTCCTTTTGAAGTGCAATAAATTTACGCATAAAAATTAAATTTTAAAATGGTATACAGAAGTCTTTTTCGATATTGAGCTTTGTATACCATAAATTATTTTTTTGTCAAGTATTTTTTTAGTACAGTTTAATTCTTGTCCAAACAAACAAAACATTGCCATCATTTTTAATGCCCGGGACGTAAGCGGCTTGCAAATCGACCCTGCCATAGCCGACACCAACCATCGGCAAAGGTAAAGGCACGGGGATATAACTGTATTCATGACGCTGTGTCGCACCCACGGTAAAGCCGTATCCTAAACGCACATCATGCCAATATTTATTTTTCAAAAAAGCATACCCGAACATGGTTTCGCCATACCCGTTTGAATCCTTAAAATACATTGCATAAAGGCTATGCCAATCACCATCTTCATCAAAACGTGAAAAACCTAAACCCGCACCCCACGGATTTTCGTTGTATTTATCCAAATGCTCTTTGTCATATGTCAAACGATTATGCCATGCATAAAGCGGCACATATGCATCATACGAATGTTCATTCCATGTGTCGATGACATTGCCTCTGATGATACAATACCAATCGCCTAATGTTTCGCAGATCCCTGCATTTGCCTTTAACGGCAAAACATAAAACAAAGCAGCCAATATAAGTAAATAAAATTTTTTCATAATGCGTCCTATTTTTTAAGTGTAATATATTTTAAGTTGCCGTCTGCCGCAATTTTATCAATCACTGCTTTAACAAAAATATCAATTTTTTTGCCTGCACGATAATCCGCTTGTGCCACCATATGCGCACGGCCGTCACGGTTGAGTTTCATTGCACGTTCGCGCCCGCCTTCTTTATAAACTGCCATTGTATGTCCGCCGGCTTTATTAAGCATCGCCATACACGGAATATCCGTATTACCGTCACCGATGTATAAAATATTTGTCAGCGGTACCGGCTTGCATTCTTTTGACACATGACGATTAACACCTTCGATATCCGTTACATCAAGACAGCCTTTATTAATACGATAAATATACTGTGTTTTTGAAGTATAATTTAAGGCCATCGCCGGCCAAACGGCAGCCCCGTTTTCATCATATAAAAAGCTGGAAGCAAAAATTTCGGTAAACTGAGGGGCAATTGACGTACCCTCCAAAATTTCTTTTAATCCTGAAGAAATAATAAAATGTTGTAATCTGACACCTTTTGACAAGGCATAATCATTAATCCGGTCAAAATAATCTTCCACACCCTTAAAAAACGTAATATCCTTGCCGTAGCTTTGAAAATCCTCACGCGTTAAAGGCAGATTTCTTTTACGCGACTCGTCAATCGTCACCTTCATATAAGTCAAAATTTCATCGCCTTTTTGCTCCTTGGCCAAGCCGTTTGCGGCGCCCCAAAATTCACTCGGCGTCATATTAAGCTTTTTGATAAAGCCATATTCCTGCATATTTCCGGCGACAAGTGTACCATCAAAGTCATAACAAATCGCCATCGGAATAAAACGTTGCATTTTTTTCTCCTAAAGCAAGATAACCGCCCAAACAACAATCGCATTGACAAACGATAAGAGCACAATCAATGAGCCGATATCCTTAACTTCTTTTGAAAGAGGGTGAATATCGGTCGATATCCGATTAATTGTCACTTCAAAGGCTGTATTGACGCATTCGGCAAACAAAATAAAAAACAAAGAAAAAACCATCAATGCCTTTTCAAGCACCGTTAAATCAAGCATTAATGCAATGGGAGAAAAAACAATAAAGATAACCAAATCCTGCCTGAACGCCGGCTCGGATTTAAAAATCGCCTTAAAACCGTCGTATGAATACCCAAAAGCATATAAAATACGCTTAAGGCCTTTAATCATGTTTTCAAATTTTCTTTTCAATTTTATTACCTTTTGAGTTTAGTTACAGCTAAATTACAAAACTTAAAATAAAAATCAAGCAAAATTTCCTCTCTTGTGTTTTTTTTTAAATGTGATAAAAGAGAAAAAAAATCTGTGGACTTGAACGATGATACTTTTAAAAAATGTTTATTTAAACGGACAAACAACGGATATTTTGATTAAACAAAACCGTTTTTTTCAAATCAAAAACAATATATCGGCTGAAAACGCTGAAATTTTGGATTGCACCAATAAGGCGATTCTCCCTTCATTTTGCAATATGCATACGCACTCTGCAATGATGTTTTTACGCGGAATCGGCGAAGATTTAGAGCTTATGGATTGGCTTGAAAAAGAAATTTGGCCGCGTGAAGATAAGTTAAACGACGAATACGTTTATCACATTTCAAAATTTTCCGTTTTAGAAATGATCAAAACCGGTACGACAATGTTTTTAGATATGTATTTTCATATCGGTGAAACGATCAAAGCCGTCGATGAAATGGGCATACGTGCGGTAATAACATATGTCGGAATGGATATGTTTGATAAAAATGAGACCAAACGACGCATTAAAAATGCCGAGGATTTTTTAAGCATTCCAACGCCTTGCCACAGAGTGATGAAAGGTTTATCACCGCACGCCGTTTATACCGCTTCCGAAGAATTGATTAAAGCTTTTAAGAAAATGACTTTGGAAAATGATACTTTTTTACACACGCACGTTTGCGAAACACAAAAAGAAGTTGATGATTGTATTCAAAAATACGGTGTTCCACCCGTTCAATTGCTTTCAGATTGGGGCATTTTGGATCAAAAAACAATTTTGGCGCATGCGGTACACTTAAAAGATGATGAAATCAACATTTTAAAACAAAGTCAAAGCGTCGTTGTGCATAACCCGGCTTCAAACTTAAAACTCAATTCCGGACAAATGCCCTTACAACGCTACCTTGACGCAGGCATAAAAGTTACACTCGGCACGGACAGCGCCTCTTCAAACAATTCGCTTTCGATGATAGATGAAATGAAAATTGCGGCTTTATCAGGTAAAAATCAGGCAAATTCTTCAACAAGTGCCAAAGTCCAAGATATTTTTGATATGGCAACTATCAACGGATTTGAAGCTCTCGGCGTTCAGGCCGGCAAAATCAAAGAAGGGTACTTGGCTGATTTCATATTGGTTGACCTAAACAATTACTCTTTACTTCCAAATGTCAATTTAATTTCCAATATGGTTTACAGTGCCAATCCCTCATGCATTACCGATGTCTTTTGTGATGGGAAATGTGTGATGAAAAATGCGTATGTAAAAGGTGAGGAAGAAATTATCTCTAATTTTAAGAAAACTTGCCATGAACTTTTAAAGGAGTAAAAAAATGAAACTATTTATCAAATACGCAGTCCATATCGCTTTTGCCACAGCTTTAGGTTATTTTGCACTTTTGGCCTTTGTTTTAGAGCAAGAACCGATGACCAACAAAATGCTGATGCTTTTAACACTCGGTTTTTG
>CACXFX010000169.1 GCA_902767055.1 uncultured Pseudomonadota bacterium | reverse complement strand
GATGGCATGCAAAATAACTTTTTTGTTTTTTTGCGCTTCAATACATTTTGCCGCGGCCTGTTCCCAACCGTAATCCGTCGGCTCGCCGTCACTGACCAAAAAAATCCACGGCCGTTTTGAGGTCACACCGCACATATCATAAAGATTCTTTTGATCTTCAATCTTTTTTAAGGCAAGCTCAACTGCTTTACCGAGCGGCGTCAAACCGCCCGCCTCCATCGTAGGCGCCGTAAAATTCATCGCATCGATCCAGTCGGAGGCCACAACAGCCTCATCTTCTTTACCGCAAGCTTTAATAATCAAAAGTTGCACGCGCGAACTTGCGTCAATATCATCTTTGAGTTCTTTTTCCAAAGCCTTAAGGCCGGCATTTAATTGCTTAATCGGTTCGCCGCGCATTGACCCTGAGCAATCAAGCACCAGCACACACGGCGTACGCTCATTGGCATTATCGGCAAATTCGACATAGGGGATCATATCATCTGTCATATTGTTTTCAGACATTTTTTCTTCCTTAAATTTTTGGATAAACGTGCGGATAACCGCTACCTTCTATCGGTTTCGGTTCAGACATTTTACCGCACGCGCTTAAATAAAAAGCAACGCATAAAACCAGCATAATTTTAAAAAAACCGAAAACACGTTTCATCATTTTTAAACCTTTTTGTTGTAAGTCATACCATAATGATTATATCTAAAACGGATGTCAAAAGTATAGTACATTTTTAAGGATTTGAACAGATAATGCGTTTAATTTGTAAAATATTTGTTTTTCTTGGCTTTATATCGGCCTCTTTTGGAACAATGGCAAAGCAGGATGCGGTTAACATTTTTGAAATTTCACGCGATGTCCCGACAAGCGAAATAATGCACCAAAGCGGTAAAACTTATCGCCTCACGGATTTTAAGGGCGAATTCGTCGTTGCCGTTTTCTGGTCAAAAACGTGCGGCCCGTGCATTAAAGAATTAAAAGATTTGAATGAATTTTATCTTGCAGCCTTAAAAGAGGGCATCCGAACTGTCTTAATTTCGCCCGATAAAGATTGGCGCTCCACGCTTGAACAAAAGAGATTTTTAAAAAAATACGGTGCACCGGATATTGAATTTTATACCGACAAAAAAGGACGACTGGCAGCCGATTTTGGTATATTTACAAGCCCGCACACCGTCTTAATCGATGAAAATGCTCAGGAAATCGGCCGTATCCGCGGTACGGCCAAATGGAATGATAAACGCGTTTTGGACTACATCAAAAAACTCAAAACGAAATAATTATTTGCATACAAACACGTTTGTTAAATATCCAAATCTTCGGCAAATTTGGCATGCTCGATAATAAATTGAAACCTTAACTCGGGATTTTTACCCATTAAACGCTCAACCTGACGACGCGTTGCAAAAGCCTCTTCCTTGCCTTCCTCGGTATTGGTATTCGGCAACGTCACTTTCAGCAAAATGCGATTTTGTTTATCCATCGTCGTTTCTTTCAGCTGCTCAGCGCTCATCTCGCCCAAACCTTTAAAACGGCTGATATCGGGCTTGGTATTACCTTTGGCAAATTTTTTAAGAATCCTGTCTTTTTCTTCATCATCAAGCGCATAATAGTTTTTAGCCCCGATAACAATTTTATACAAAGGCGGCGTTGCAATAAACAAATGCCCGTTTTCAATGAGCTTTGGCATGTGCGAATAGAAAAACGTCATCAAAAGCGAGGTGATATGCGCACCGTCAACATCGGCATCGGTCATAATAATCACGCGCTCATAACGCAAATTTTCTTCCTTATAATCGTCTTTGATCCCTGAGCCCAATGCTTCAATCAAATCTTTGATTTCCTGGTTTTGAGTGATTTTTTCCAAACTGGCGCTTGCCACATTTAAGATTTTACCGCGAAGCGGCAAAATCGCCTGCGTCACACGATCGCGCCCTTGTTTGGCAGAACCGCCTGCCGAATCACCCTCGACAATAAAAATCTCCGTATCTTCCGCCGCCGCTTTTGAACAATCGGCCAATTTTCCGGGAAGCCTTAATTTTTTAGTCGGCGTTTTTCTTAAATTGACTTTTTCTTCTTTGCGTTTTTTACGCAAATCCGCTTTGGCAATCACATAATCGAGCAAAGCCGACGCATTTTCCGGATCTGATGACAAATAGTGATCAAACGCATCTTTAACAGCCGTCTCGACCAAACGCACAGCCTTTGATGAGGTCAATTTATCCTTCGTTTGCCCTTGAAATTGCGGATCGGTGATAAAAACCGAAAGCATCAGACAAGAATCGGCCATAAAATCTTCTGCCGTCACGTTGGCCGCTTTTTTGATACCGGCCATATCGGCATATTCTTTTAAGCTTTTTAACAGTGCGGACTTAAAACCCTGTTCGTGCGTTCCGCCAAAAGGCGTGATGACCGTATTACAATACGAATATGTAAATCCGTTTTCATCTTCGGGCCATGTAATTGCCCACTCAACACGACCTTCATTGTTTGCAAAATCCGTCTCGCCGGAAAACATCGTACGGTTGATGGTTGTACGACTGCCGATCTGAAAATTTAAAAAATCTCTAAGCCCGTTCGGATAATGAAGCTCTGCAGATGCCGGCAATTTTTCATTATCGGCTGCCAAAACCTCATCACAACGCCAATTGATTTTAACACCCTTGAATAAAAACGCTTTTGAACGCGCCATGCGATAAATCCGCGCCGCATCAAACTTTGACGAGCTGCCGAAAATCTCCTCATCGGGGGTAAATGTAATCGACGTACCGCGTCTGTTCGGTGCATTCGAAACAAATTCAAGCTTTGTGACGGGTTTTCCTTTTGAATAAACTTGGCGATAAAGCTTTTTGTCACGCGCCACCTCAACCACAAGCGAAGAAGACAAAGCATTGACCACCGACAACCCCACACCGTGCAAACCACCCGAAACTTTATACACGCTCGAGCCGAATTTACCGCCGGAGTGGAGTGTCGTTAAAATCACTTCCAAAGCAGATTTACCGGGATATTTCGGATGCTCGTCAATCGGAATGCCGCGCCCGTTATCCGTGATAGTGACAGAATTATTTTGATGAACTTCAACATCAATATGATTGGCAAAACCCGCAACGGCCTCATCCATTGAGTTATCCAAAATTTCGGCCACCAAATGGTGAAGTGCCGTTTCATCGGTGCCGCCGATATACATGCCGGGACGATAGCGCACGGGCTCCAAGCCCTCCAAAACATCAATATCTTGGGCGGAATATTCTTCTTTTGGAGCTAAATTTGTTTCAAATAAATCTGCCATTTATATCTCTTTTTGCTTTCAATCCCTGTTTTGTATAACATTTATCCGTTTTTCTCAAGCCCAAATTTAAAACAATCCGCATTTTTTATACCTTAAACACGCCCTAAAAAAATACTTTACATTTATTTTTTTTGTGTTATATTGCGCTCACTTCCGAGAAAGCGGATTGGATTTTTTTCAATCCCGTTGCGGCGATATGGCCGTCAACTATCGGGACAATAACAACTTAAAATAAAGGAAAAATTTTATGAAAAGTATCGTAAACGCAAAGAAAAAACCCTCTCGTCGCTATGGCGTCAACCTTTGGGGTGAGGCAAACAGCCCGATTAACAAAAGAAATTATGCACCGGGTCAACATGGCCAGAGAAGAAAAAAAATGTCTGACTATGGCACGCAATTGTCTGCAAAACAAAGATTAAAGACATATTACGGCAACATTTCCGAAAAACAGTTCCACAAATATTATGAGGAAGCTGTCCGTCGCACGGGTGATGCCGCCGAAAACTTGGTCGGTTTGCTCGAGTCGCGCCTCGATAATATTGTCTATAAAGCAAAGTTTGTGCCGACTGTTTTTGCATCACGTCAGTTTATCAATCACGGTCACGTGACCGTCAACGGCAAAAAGGTCAACATTCCTTCTTATATGCTCAAAACAGGTGATGTTATTGAGGTCAGAGAAAAATCAAAATCGATGGCTATGGTCTTGGCAAGTGTTGAATCTCAGTCAAGAGAAACACCGGACTACATCGAAGTTGACACCAAAAAATTGACGGCAAAATATACTTATGTTCCGAAATTTGCGGACATTCCGTATGCCGCCTTGATGGAACCGAACCTTGTCATCGAGTTCTACTCAAGATAATAAAGCAAAACAAAAATGCAAAGGCCGCTCCATTGGAGCGGTTTTTTTTGATGATTTTAATAAGGCTTGATATTGCATCTCCAAACATTATTTTAAAACTTTGAAAGGACAAAAATGGTAAACCCCGATCAAAAACATTCGTCAATTCATCACCTCGAGCAAGCAGGCGAAGAGGTCGAAGAAATAGGAAAACAAGCTTATCATAAAATTGCAGGCTGGATAAAAACCCACCCGATTTTGACTTTGATTTTATCATTTTTGTTGTCGGTCACATCAAATCTTGTCAGCCAATGGATATGGGATTTTTTTAAATAATTTTTTATTGACAAGTGCTGCAACATATGTTCTAATACTTATCGGATAAAGAAAACATTTTCTTTATCAAGTGCTTTGATAAAGCACGGGGCTTACTAAAGCCTTTTGCAAAGTGCAGTGATAAATAACACTGCTTTTTGGTGTTGTTTTTTTATCTTAAAACAACACTTATCCCCGAAAATGGTTGGGGAGCCGATAACGAATGTACAAGAATTTTTCTAAAGGTTATCGGAGTCATTTCACTTTGCATGATTTTAGTACTCCCCGATCGCTTCTATCAAGACGCGGCCTTTTTTTGATGTTAACCGGAAAGGCGTCATGCCGGACTTGTTTCGACATCTTAAACAAACATATCAATATTCTTATTTGAAAGGAAAAACCTATGAAAAAACTACTCTTTATTTTAACCTTAACCTTAAATTTTAATACCTATGCCGCAAATACCTGCGGTGATGATTTGGACAACAATTGCTGGGATTGCGGTAAAACAGCTTCTGATATTTGTACCGCTCGTTTAGATACCGCCACACAAAAACTGACGATTACCGGTGATGGATATATGAAAGATTACGATTATGCGGGAGGCCCTTGGGGAAGAGATATAACATCTGTCGAAATGTCTGATATAAAATCAATCGGCAAGTTGGCTTTTTACTATTCATCAATAAAAGAGGTTGAAATTCCATCATCTGTCGAGGTCATCGGAACGGCTGCTTTTCAAGCTGCTAAACAGTTATCCTCAGTCACATTTGAAGAGGGCTCAAAACTTAAAACAATTGCAGACGGGGCATTTAATGCTGACCCAAATCTTAAAAGTTTTGATATTCCGGATGGCGTAACACTTATCGGGCATAATGCATTTAATATGTCTTCAATAGATTATCTTGTTTTACCCGATTCTGTATTTTCGGTTGATGATGTCGAAGCAGATGCCGAAGCCGGTTATTTTCACGGATTAAGTTTCTTCGGTTTATCCGATGTTTCAAATGTCTTTTGTTCCGAGGCTATGCAAACGGAATGCGAAAAATATTTTAACAATGAAGAATCAATGTTTTGG
>CACXFX010000168.1 GCA_902767055.1 uncultured Pseudomonadota bacterium | reverse complement strand
TTTTTTCATATCATTTCTCCATATACTATTTACATTAAAAAAGGTCGCATCATTGACGAGCGACGGGGAGTAAAACAATCACATGTAACGAAATGACTCCGATAACCTTTAGGAAAAATCCTTGAACATCCATCATCGGCTCCCCGATCAAATTTCGGGGATAATTGTGTTTTTCTTTAAAAAAAGAAAACACTAAATAACAGTGTTATCCGCACTGCGTTACATGAAAAGCTGTTTTAAAGCTCCGCACCCGTTCGGATGCTTTAGATAAAGAAAAAATTTCCTTCATCCGTGTTTTATTTAACCATAAAAAATGCCTGATGTCAAATAAAAATAATCTGACATGTCTTAAAAAATTTTTTACTGAAATTTTTTCTACCGAGCCTCGGCGACTTTTTGTTCTTTAGCGTCGCCGGCTTTAATTTCGGCCACAACTTTTTGAAAAGCTTTTAACTTTGCACCCGTCAGATTTTCACCGGTTGCCGCTTTGATTTTCAAAGGATCGACTCTCTGCCCGTTTTTAATGATTTCAAAATGCAAATGCGGCCCTGTCGAACGCCCGGTTGAGCCGACATAAGCAATCAATTGCCCTTGCTTAACTCTCACGCCGGGGCGAATCCCTTTGGCATAAGATTTCAGGTGCCCGTAGCCGGTTGAATATTCCGAATTATGCCGAATCGTGATATAATTTCCGTACCCGCCAACCCATTTTGCCGAAGTCACAACACCATCACCGCTTGCATAAACTTTGGTATTCATCGGTGCGGCATAATCAACGCCGCTGTGCATACGATATTGCTTGAGTATCGGGTGAAAACGCCGACCGAATTTTGAAGAAATACGTGCTTTTTTAAATTCCATCGGTTTCAAATCAAGCGTTTTTTTCAAAGCCAAACCTTTTTCGTCGTAATAATCGACCGTACCGCTGTCATCTTTAAAACGATATAAAGCCATCTGCCGTTTACCGAGCGTTAAAGCGGCATAAATAATATCACCTGTTTTGACAACATCACCGTTAGGCGACAATTTCCGCTCATAACGAACTTCAAACTTATCTCCGGCTTTAATATCGCGCCTGAAATCAACACTAAATGAAAAAATATTAATAAAATTACCGACAACACTTTGCGGAACACCGGCATTTTTCATTGATCCCATAACCGTACCGTTGATGACACCCGCTACTTTTTTCACATCATTTTTCAAATCGTCCTGCTCAACACGAGCCTCATATTTTCCGTCAGAATTTTTTTCAACAATGTAGCGTGTGCCGCTGACAGGCTCGGTGACAATTTTTGTTACGGACACCATATCCTGATACCTCGGATCGGATAAAGAAGAAATCAAGATTTCCTGCCCGACTTTTATTTTTCTCGCATCATAAACTTTTTTATAGGCATTATAAATTGTGTTGGCCTGCCCGTAATCAACACCGAGTTTTGTTAAAATACCCATAAAATTATCGCCCTGAGCCACAATGATTAAATCTTCGCTCAAAGCCTTTGTCGGCATTGTTACCATATCTTCGGCGTTACGAATTTCGGGCGCTTCGTTTTCAACGGCAATCTCTTGAATAATATCCGATTCTTTCGGCTGTTTTAAGTTTTCTTCCAAAACAAGAGAATCGTCAACCAAAGCAATATCTTCGGCTGCCTCATCAACAAAATTTTCACTATCGACGGATGCCTTCACATTATTATTGTGATAAAGCGAAACAAACAACGCAATCGTAACCGCAACACCATACACCATCAGAAGCGTACGCTGCCTGCGAATCTTTTTAGCCTTTGATTTTGCGCGTTTAAAATCCATTACTTAAACCTTACAGAAAAAATTTAAGCTAAGAATGCCTCAATTTAAAAAATTTTTCAAGTAGATAATCAAGTTATGCATTGCTTGCCTGCATTTTCGCTTAAATATTTGCTTTTTTCACTTTTTTTTAAAAAAAAATAAAAAAACACTTGCAATTTATTTTTTTGTTATGTATAAGGGGTACATCTTTTGGGGGTGTAGCTCAGCTGGTTAGAGCGTCTGCCTGTCACGCAGAAGGTCGCGGGTCCGAGCCCCGTCACTCCCGCCAAT
>CACXFX010000167.1 GCA_902767055.1 uncultured Pseudomonadota bacterium | reverse complement strand
TACAGATAGGTTTAATAATATCATTTTTTGCCTGAATATTAGAATAAATCCCTTGAAATTTGAAAAAAAATATGCTTTTAAGTTTTAAGGAAAATGGTTTTATAAGAAGGCAAAAATAATGATTTCTCAGCCTCCGATGATAAGTGTTAAAAATGCCAAGCTTACTTTTGGTATTAAGCCGCTTTTTGTCGGGCTCGAACTGAATATCGTCAAGGGAGATAAAATCTGTCTTGTCGGTCGAAACGGATCCGGAAAATCAACACTATTAAAAGTTTTATCTTCCGTTTTGGAACCTGATGAAGCTGAAATATATGTTGAACCGGGTATTAAAATTTCGTATATGCCACAAGAGGCCGATTGTTTGGAACAACAAACTTTGCGCGATATTGTTCTTTCCGGCCTTGAAAAATACGATCCGTCTTTGGAATATAAGGCCGATATTTTAATCAATAGCTTTAATATCAAACAAAATCAGGCACCGTCTGAAAGTTCGGGTGGTGAGATTAAAAAAGCGATGCTTGCACGAGCTTTGATATCCGATCCAGATGTTTTGCTCCTTGATGAGCCGACAAACCATTTAGATATTGAAACAATTGAAAAACTTGAAGACATCATCAATAATTTTGCCGGTGCTGTTGTTGTCATCAGCCATGACAAAATGTTCTTAAACCATGTTTCGAAAAAGACATTTTGGCTTGACAGAGGGCTTTTATACACCAACAACAAGGGCTTTGCATTTTTTGATGAATGGCAGGAGCAAATCCTGGAACAGGAGATCATTGCGCAAAAATACCTCAATAAAAAGATTGATGAAGAGGTTGAGTGGCTTCACAAAGGCGTTACCGCGCGAAGAAAGCGCAATCAGGGAAGATTACGTCGTTTAGAAGCCCTGCGTGCCGAGCGTCGAGAGCAAATCAAACAAGTCGGCTCAGTTAACCTCGAGATTGAAACTGGCGAGCTTAAATCAAAACTCGTGATTGAAGCCAAGCATATTTTCAAATCATATGGTCCGCGCGAACTTGTTAAGGATTTTTCAATCCGTATTATGCGGGGCAACAGAATTGGTATTGTCGGGCCGAACGGTGCCGGAAAAACAACGCTGATTAAACTGCTGACGAAAAAAATAGCGCCTGATGCGGGGTTTGTACGTATGGGTAAAAATTTAACCGAGGCGTATTTTGACCAAAATCGTATCACACTAAACCCGAAAAAGACCTTATGGAAAACTCTTTGCAATGAAGGCGACCATATATGGGTGAGGGGGCATTGGCGTCACGTCGTGGCTTATTTAAAAGACTTCTTGTTTAAGCCTGAACAAGCCGATACGCCTGTGTCAACGCTTTCGGGCGGCGAAAAAAACAGATTGATGCTCGCTCTTGCTTTAGCGCAAGAGTCAAATTTTTTGGTTTTGGATGAGCCGACAAATGATTTGGATATGGATACCTTAGAACTTTTGCAAGAAGTTTTGGATGAATATGAGGGAACAATTTTAATTGTCAGTCATGACCGCGATTTTATGGATAAAGTGGCAACATCGCTTTTGTATATGAAAGGTGACGGGACAATTTATGAGCATGTCGGCACATATACCGCGCTTTTGGAAAAGCTGAAAAATATGCCTCAAAAGCCTCAAAAGAAAATTCAAGTAAAAAATGAAGTTAAACAAGAAAAACAAAACAATATCAATAAATTATCTTATAAAGATAAGAGATTGCTCGAAGTGTTGCCGGATGAAATTAATGTGCTTGATTTGAAGATTAAAGACATTGAAAAAATATTAAGTGAAGATGTGGATTTATATACACGCGATTCAAAAAAATTTGATGAACTGACTTTGGCACTTGATGAGGCAAAACGTCAAAAGGACGAAAAAGAAACCCTCTGGCTTGAAATTGAAATGAAAGCCGAAGAATTAGGATAATCATAAAATATATTGTGCTGTCAACATCTTTGATAAAAAGCTTGATTTTAGGGGTCAATGTTTTAAAAAGAAGTCGTAACTTTGACAAAGGGTGACAGATGGAAAAAGAACAACCTAAAAAATATCGCAGAGATTTCAGGTTTGAGCGCGAAGCTAAAGCCTTGAAGAAAAATTTGGAAAAACGCAAAAAGCAACAATCAGAACGTGAAAAATTAAAAAAAGGACAGCAAAATGGACAAGATTAAAATCAGAGGCGGCAATCAGTTAAACGGTAAAATATATATCAGCGGGGCTAAAAATGCGGCGCTTCCGTTGATTGCGGCGAGTTTGCTGACAAAAGAAAAAGTAATGCTTTCGAATATGCCTATTCTTTCAGATGTGACGTCTTTGAATAAGCTTTTGCTTGAGCTCGGCACACAAATTGAAGAAAATGAGGTTGCTAAAGGAGCGTATATTTCAAAAACATATACCTACCAAACAAAAGATTTTAAGAGCCTTATCGCACCTTATGATTATGTGCGTAAAATGCGTGCTTCGTATTATGTTTTGGGGCCGCTTTTAGCGCGTGAACACCATGCGGAGCTGTCGTTGCCGGGCGGATGTGCCATCGGAGCCAGACCGATGGATATTCATCTTAATTCATTGGAACAAATGGGCGCAACAATTGAGATTAAAAACGGATACGTGATTGCCGATGCCAAAAACGGGCTTAAGGGTGCACATATTATATTTCCGAAAGCTTCGGTCGGCGCGACATGTAATATCTTGATGGCGGCCACCCTTGCCAAAGGGACGACGATTATCGAAAATGCCGCACAGGAGCCTGAAATCGCCGATTTAATTGATTTGCTTGTTAAAATGGGTGCCAAAATCGAAGGGCAAAATACTTCACAATTGACGATTGAAGGCGTAAAAACTTTAGGCGGAGCAGAGCATTGTGTATTGCCTGATCGTATTGAGGCCGGATCATATGCAATTGCGGCAGCAATTACAAAAGGTAAAATTGAGCTTATTCATGCCAATCCGGAGCACTTAAAAACACCGCTTAATATTTTAAGGGCCATGGATATTAAAATTACGGAGAAGCCTGACAGTATTATTATTGACGCACGCAATGCCGATATGCAAGGACAAGATATTATGACCGATTATTATCCGGGATTTCCGACCGATTTACAGGCGCAATTTATGGCTCTGATGACGGTTGTCCCCGGGGCATCAATGGTGACGGAAAATATTTGGGAAAATCGTTTTATGCATGTGCCGGAATTAATGCGTATGGGGGCGAATATCAATGTGCACGGGCACGCTTCGGCGATTGTCCGCGGGGTGAAAAAATTATCCGGCGCACCCGTGATGGCAACCGATTTGAGAGCATCGTTTGCACTTGTTTTAGCAGGTCTTGCAGCCGATGGCGAAACGATTGTTAACCGCGTTTATCACTTAGATCGCGGTTATGAAAAATTGGAAGAAAAATTAAAGGCTGTTGGTGCGGATATTGAACGCATTAAGGAAGACGATTATTAAAATTCTGCGCCAAAATCAATTTTTTGGTCTTGTATTTTTTTGATTTTTGTGTAGACTGCAAAAAGAATAGTTAAAACAAGGAGTCGTGTTATGAAAAATCAGATTGAAGAACATAAACAAGAACGCCAAGACGATCGTCTGAAGGTTAAAAAATTTGTTGAAACAAAGCGTTTTGATTTGTTTATTTTAGGTCTTATTTGCTTAAATTCCGTAACGCTCGGTATGATGACGTCGCCTTATTTTGATAACAATTTCGGCGGCCTTTTATATTTATTTGACAGACTCTGCTTGGCCATTTTTATTGTTGAAATGGGATTAAAGATATATGTTTACGGCAAAGATTTTTTTGCTTCGAAATGGAATGTTTTTGATTTGACGATTGTGGCAATATCATCATTTTCGTTTGCCTCATCATTTATTATTTTCAGAGCATTTCGGCTGTTTAGAATCTTAAAATACATCAACCGGTTTTCAAGGTTAAAGCGGATTGTGGCATGTATGAAAGCTTTATTGCCTAATTTTGTGGCATTTGCACTTGTTTTTGCCGTATTTTTATATGTATTTGCGATTATGGCGGTCAACCTTTTCGGTGCACATATCTTAAATTTTGAATCTTTGAGTGTGGCGACATTGACTTTATTGCAGGTTTTTACGCTTGACGGATGGGCACAAATCGCGCATGCGGTGATGAATTTTTATCCGCATTCTTGGATATTCTTTACATCTTATTTGGCGATTTCGATGATGCTTCTTTTGAGCTTTATTATGAGTATGATAGATGAAATCGTCAAGAAGAATTTAACGATAAGCAAGGGTTCTTATCCATATCGCATAAAACCCAAGAAAAAAATAACCGATAAATAAAAAAATATATTTTAGCGGCGCCACTTGAGAAATGGCGCTGTTTTTTATATTTAAAAGTGCTGATAAAAGACTTGTGGATAACTTAAAAAAAACTTAAAAATATATTAA
Source organism: uncultured Pseudomonadota bacterium (assembly GCA_902767055.1). Classification (GTDB taxonomy): domain Bacteria; phylum Pseudomonadota; class Alphaproteobacteria; order RF32; family CAG-239; genus UBA1254. Next base: position 1,251 of record CACXFX010000167.1, on the reverse strand, counting down.
AATTTGGTTAAACTCAGGTCAACCGAGTGTCTGGTTTGCGCCAGGTGCTTACGTGTCAATCTTATTTATGAAGGAAAAAAGTATGAAGTATTCCAATACAGCTATTACACAATTGACAAGATTGTATAAATCAATTTTGGTTAAATGTGCAATTTTCAACGCTGCTATTTTAATGAGCAGCGCTTTTGTTGTCGCACCGGCAATGGCATCAGCTCCGATTACAGACACACCTGTGTTTGTTTTTGGTGATGTTTCTTTTGCAAATCAGGATGTGGCAAAAGGTGAGGCAGCGTTTGGCGGTCGTCGCATGAACAATTGGGTAGAGGGAAAATATCAGAATGATTTTCCGCAATATCAGATGGTCGGAAGCTCATTTGCATTGACGGGTAGCAAAGCTTATGTCGGCCCTGTTAACTTAACATTGCGTGAATTAACAAGTGGTGATGCTTTTAAGTTCAACTATCAAAAGGATGATGCCGGTCAGTGGACGGATGTTGATTTGGCTGAGCGTGCACATGTTAACTGGAATGATGATTATGCCACAGTATATTCAAAGGTTGCGAAGGTTATCGGTGAAAGCAATGCAGACTATACGGCCCCTGCGGTGTATGCTATGGCACAAAAGGGCAATACAACAGCCGGTGTTATTTCTTTTAACAATACAAACGCTGTAATTGATGGAGCAACAGTTAATGCGGACAGCATTTCTGTGACAAACGGCTCGACATTAACATTTGCAAAACAAGATACATCTTTATTGAATACATCAGCTAAATTTTTCACAAATGCGGATGGTATCGATTCTGATGGGAAATCAGCTTTGAATGCAAAAACCATCAACATGGAAGGTTCTCGTATGGTTGTTAATTCAGGTGCTGAATTAACGGTTAATGCAAGCGATGGTGCAACATTTACTGGTGCTTCCAGTACAACAGCCGGCGGTGCTGTTTATAACAAAGGTAAAATCACATTAAATAATTCCACTTTTACCGGCAACTCATCAACAGGCAATTCAGGTGCTATTGCTCAACATGATGTAAATTCTGTATTAACCTTAAATAATACCCAATTTAACTCCAATAGCGCTGATTGGGGTGGTGCCATAGTTGCAAGAGGTACTGTCAATATTACGGGAGGTTCTTTTAAAGAAAATCACTCAAATGATGGCGGTGGCGCTATTTATTTGGCAACCCTCGCAAATAAAGGTCATAAATTAAGTATTGACGGAACAACGTTCACTGGCAACTACAC
>CACXFX010000166.1 GCA_902767055.1 uncultured Pseudomonadota bacterium | reverse complement strand
TCGCGCGGCTATCTTTTTTTAGCATTACCGAATAAAAATTTTTCTTGCAATAGAGCGAAAAACAAGCTAATATGTACTTGTCATTTCAAATGAATGATGGTGTCTGAAAACACAACAATAGCGATAACTCCTTTATGAGGAGTGAGTGATATAAGAGGCTTTGTCTTTCGAATAAACTCGTCTGTGCTATTGCAGTTTTTCAGCTCCTCTTCCGTTTTGATTATTCAAGATGGAATTTTTTTATATAACGTTAATGTGGAGAAAAATTATGAAGAAAATTTTAATTTTAGGGTTGGTTTTAAGTTTTAATGCAAATGCACAAACGTCCGGCAATTGCGGACCTATTGACGAAAACGGAAGCTACACGTCAAGTTGTACTTGGAGTTATGATAAAACAACAAAAACATTAAATATTACAGGCGACGGATATATGGCAGAATCATTTGGCGGATATTTGGATTCTGATCAAGATAGATATCGAACTGGGGCACCATGGGCTGATTTTGATCAAGAAATTCAAAATGTTGATATTGGCGGAAACTTAAAAAATATTGGAGCTTACGCCGTTTACGGAATGTCCGCTCCTAATGTTACCATTTCTGCACCGATTGAATACATAAACAATCAATCACTTGCAAGCGCAAGAAATATAGAACTTCCTGAAACACTTCAAACAGTAAATGCTTGGGGACTTGCTTGGACATCCTCTACGAATGCCATTATCCTTCCAGAATCGGTTAAAACAATTGGTGATGGAGCATTTTGGTGGGCAAGTGCAACAAAAATCATCTTAGGCAGCAATGTTACATCTATCGGCGAAAATTCTTTTGTCAGTGGCTATAATGAAGATCATCTGGTCATATATTGTGAGAATACAACTGAAAATCGTTGTTCAAACTTGATTGGCGAACATAACAGTGATTATGTTTCTAAAATAAAACCTTTTACAAAAGATAAAAATACAGGTGTTTATGAGGTAGACGGCACATATTATGCCAATGCCGAATTACTTGTTAAAGAGCAAGCATGCACCGATAAAGCACAGTGTGGTGAAATTGCGCTAAAGGCTAAAAATGGTCTTGCTTTTGAATTTAACGGCAAATTTTATGCCTCGCTTGATGATTTAGCACAAGGAAAATATATTCCAAAGCGTATCTACACCCTTGATGAAGCCAATCGCGTGGCCGGTGAAAAAAATCGTGTGTCAATCAGGTATCGATAAAAAAAAGTTATTTTTCAACAATCATGACTTTTTCGGCGGTGATGATGTAGCCGTAGACGACTTGGTCACCTTCGTTGCGCAAGGCTTTGCGTTCTTGTCCGATTTTTGAAAAGCCGCATTTGGTCAGCATACTTAAGATATAATCAATTGTATGCACAAATCTGCCAGACGGGGTCAGGTAATAATCTTTTGCGTTAAAAGTATTTTCAGAAATACTGAAACACATCATCCCGCCCAAATCAAGATGCGAAGCGATGGCCTCGAAAACAGGTCTTAAGTCGCCGAAATATGTCAAGACATCGGCGATGGTCACAAGCTGATAATTTTGAGCATCCTCTTTTAAAAACTGAATGATTTCGGCATGGATAAGGCGATCAAAAATATCTTTTTTTGCGGCTTCATCAAGCATTTTTTGCGACAAATCAACGCCGGTGGTGCTATGCCAACCAATCAGAGGGGCGACATTTTGTGCGCAAAGGCCTGTGCCGCAACCCAAATCAAGATAATTTGTTTTTTTGTAAAAATCTTTTTTGAAATACCGACGCACCGCTTCGGCAATATAGAGCGGAACCATATAGTCAAGGCCGAAAAGCGTGCTTTCAAAATCTTGAGCAAACAAATCAAAAATTTTTTCAACATACTGTGAATCGGCTTTTTTTAATTTTTTGTTTTCTAAAATCGCACCGGCCATATATTTAACAAGCGGGTGATTTTGAAAAGCCTCAATCCATTTGGTGGCATATTCTTTAGCTAAATCTTCATGACCTTCGGCCGCGCATTCGTAAAGCAGATAACCGAAATTGATGTGTTGGTCTTCTTGTGCGTCGCCCGCAAACAAAACGGCTTTCCAGCCAAATGAAAGAGCGTTTTCATAATCTTCGGCTTTTTGATAAAGG
>CACXFX010000165.1 GCA_902767055.1 uncultured Pseudomonadota bacterium | reverse complement strand
TTCCGTTCAATAATCAAAACGGAAGAGGAGCTAAACGAACTGTAATCCCACAGCTTTCCTTATTCGTCACAAAGTGCTTAGCTCGGAAACTCCTCAATATAAGGAGTAATGGGATTAGTTGTGTCGTTTAAACACCGCAACCTTTTTGGTTACGTTATTATTGTGGCATAAAAAAATGTAGATGTCAAATAAAAAAAATTTTTAGATAAAAAATAACTGATATTGTGAAGAACCATCCGGCCAGCCACCGGAGGTATCTAAAGTTCCCTCCAAGCTGCGCTTGCCAATCCGACTGAAAGTCGGCTGTCAATTCGCTTTCCACCGGCTGACGCCAGTGGTCCAAAGCATTTGATATTATCAATACATTGAATATTGGTACCAAAAAATAAATAAAATCTTGACTGCTTTAAAAAAAACGCTTATAAGTACCTCTGTTTTATATCAATTTGGAGTAATATACATGAAAAGTTTTTTAAATGAATTCAAAAAATTTGCAATGCGAGGCAATGTGATTGACATGGCTGTCGGTATCATCATCGGCGCTGCATTCGGCAAAATCGTCAACTCACTTGTTGAAGATGTTTTGATGCCGCCAATCGGACTTGTCTTGGGTAGAGTTGATTTTTCTGAGCTCAAATGGGCATTGACGGATGACGTTGCTATCAGATACGGTGCATTCATTAATGCTTTGATCAGCTTTTTAATTGTTGCTTTTGCCGTGTTCTTGCTCATAAAAGCCATCAATACTTTACAAGAGAGAATGATTGCAAAAGATGAAGCTAAAGAAAAAGCAGAACCCACAACAAAAGTTTGCCCGTATTGCTTTTCAGAAATTTCGATTAATGCAACGCGTTGTCCGCACTGCACTTCTGAATTGAAAGAAGTTAAAAAAGCGGCCAAAACACCGGCTAAAAAGAAATAATTCATTTTGCTTTTTTAAGAAATATCCCTTGATAAAAAATCAAGGGATATTTTGTATCTTAATTATTTAAGGCTTTAAGCATTTCTTTCTTGTTTTTCTTTTGATTTTTCTGTCTTCTCAGATGAAATGCATGAACTGTTTGATTGTTCCTTTTGTTCTTTTTGAGAGGATGAACATTGACAAGCCATTATTTTTCTCCTTTATAAAATGTTAAAACGACAAATGTCCTGTTTGATATATTTTCTTTTGATATAAAAACAACATAGGCTTTTGTTGATAATTTTGTTTGACTTTGCATATTTTTTATGTTCTAATAAAAATCGGGTAGGGAAGGCGACTTTCTTATCAAGTGCCTGAAAAGGGCACGGGGCTCTAAAACAGCTTATTATAGTATGCAGTGACGGATAACACTGTGTTTTGGTGTTGTTTTTTTGTTTTAAACAACACGTTATCCCCGAAATCGGAGTCGGGGAGCTGATGACGAATGTACAAGATTTTTTCTAAAGGTTATCAGGGTCATTTCATACTATATGATTGTTTTACTCCCCGCCGCTCTGATATTGGTGCGGCTTTGGTTTAACTTTTTTATTGGAGAAAAACGATGAAAAATAAAAAATTTTTTCTAGCAACTTTATCGACAATTGTTAGTTGTTGTGCTTTTCATGTTATGGCAGATGAAATTTCGGCCACACAAGTCAAGCAATGGGATTGCGGCCAAAATTGTCAGGCAACATTATACAGTGACGGACTTTTTACAATCGCACCGATAGATACCACACAAGAAGCACAAATGGATAATTATAACGTGACGCGAGATTTGCTCTCAACAGATCCCATTAGTTATTCAAGATACCATACGTCAGCTCCTTGGTATGATAACGAAGGACATTTTGAAGAGATAAAACGAGTTATTATTTCAGATGGTGTTAAAAATATCGGCCAAGCTACTTTTTATATAGATTCAAAAGAGAGAGAAAAAAGTCATATTGAAGAAATCATTTTACCAGAAGGACTTGAAGAAATACCTTATCATGCTTTTGGTGGTATAAATATTTCAAATATTAGTATTCCAAATACTGTTAAAAGTATAGCAAGTAATGCATTTGATTATTCAGCAATTGAAAATCTTGTTATACCGGATTCGGTTACATCAATAGGTTCTTATGCTTTTTATAGATGTATTGATTTAAAAAGTGTTATACTTGGTGATAATATCACCTCCATAGCAGCGAATGCCTTTTCGGAAACGACAGCTTATATATATTGTCAGGAAGGAGAAGGACATGGTGGTAAAAGTTGTTCGGAGCTTACTGATAACGCTGGTATTAAAAAAAATAAATTGAAAATTTATACAATTGAAAACGGTAAAATTAAAGTAGGTTCCAAGACCTATAATAGTTTTGATGAATTGCCTCAATATACTTTAAGGCGTATTTATACAATCGATGAGGCCAATGCGGCAGCCGGTGATAAAAATCGTGTTTCAATCAGATATCGCTAAACTTAAAAATAAGCCCTTATTTAATTAAGGGCTTATTTGAAATAACAAAGTTGAGATAAGTTAAAGCCTTTTCATTATCTGTTCAAAAAGTCTGACGCCAAAGCCCGTTGCACCTTTTGGTGTTAGGGGTTTGCCTTTAGTTTCTTTATCCATGCCGGCAATATCCAGATGAGCCCAGGATGTGCCTTTTTTGATAAAGCGCTCTAAAAAACAAGCTGCCGTGATTGAACCGGCATTGCGCGATTCACTGATGTTTTTCATATCTGCAATATCCGAGTCCATCATCTTATTGTATGCCTCATTTATCGGTAATTGCCAGACTTCTTCGCCTGAGATAAGTCCCGCTTTTTTTATCTCATCAATGAGCTTTTGAGAATTGCCCATAACACCGGCCATTTCGGTGCCGAGCGCGACCATAATTGCCCCCGTTAATGTGGCAATATCAATCACTTTTTTGACATCGTAGGTTTGTTGAATATACCAAAGCAAATCAGCTAAAACCAATCGACCTTCGGCATCGGTATTTAAAATTTCAACCGTTTGCCCAGACATTGATGTGACAATATCACCCGGGCGTGTTGCCGAACCGGAAGGCATATTTTCAACCAAGCCCACAATGCCGATAACATTACGATTCAATTTTTCAAGTGCTGCGACTTTTAATGCACCGATAACGGCGGCTGCGCCAGCCATATCCTGTTTCATATCCCACATACCGTTGCCCGGTTTTAGGGAAATACCGCCGGCATCAAAAGTTACGCCTTTGCCGACAAGCCCTAAATCAAAATCAGACTTTTCTTTATTACCCATCCATTTAATAACGGCAACACATGGCTTGTTTTCGGAGCCCTGAGCAACAGCCAAAGCTAAATTAAAGCCATTTGATTTCATGCGTTTTTCATCTAAAATTTCGACATCGAGTCCTAAATAGCCCAAACGTTTGATATCATCAGCCATTATTTGCGGTGTCATATTATTGGCAGGTTCGTTTGTTAAATCTCTGGCATAGCGCACGCCGTTTGCAAGGGCAGCATAAGGCAGATATTCTTTTTTGGATAAATCTTTTGCCTTAAAAACAACGGTTTCAAGTTTTGGAAAATCTTTGTCTTTACGTTTGGTAACATATTTATCAAAAGAATATGAAGCAAGTTCTATCCCAAATGCTATTTGATAAGCCACATCTTTTTTTAAGGCTTTTTGTAAAACGACAACAGCTGATTTTTCATTTTTGATATGACGATAAATTTTACCGCCGAGTGTTTTAAAATCCGTCTCAGCTTTTGTCGGTGCAATTAAAATCTGACGTTTATCCGTTTCAAAAAACAGAAGGTTATTTGCTTGAACTTCATTTGAACGGCAATAACGTAGAACGGCATCAGAATCACTGCCAAAAACTTCTTTAACGGTTTTATTCAATGACTTAACATCTGCGATGAGCACCGTTGCAACGTTTTGAGCTAAACGTTTGTTTTCAAAAACATATTCCACCATTATTTTTTCTCCTTATTGTTTGTTTTGACCTATACTAACAAATTTTTATAAAAAATATATTACTTTTATAAAAAAAAACTTGCATCGATGTTTATTTTATTTTATATTTTTGACAAAAATATAAGCAAAGAGGGTTTTATGTCTTCTAAGAAAAGTAAAAAAGACTTATATGATGAGGCCTTAATACAATCAGAGATTGAGGCTGAGCCTTTTTTGTCAGTTATCTATCAAAAAAAAGGATTCGTTGAAAAATTTCATGCATTGGATTACGACGATCAGATTAAAGCTTATCAGACTTTAGTTCGGTTAGCCTCTGTTTCAAACCCAAATAATCATACAAGAAACGATGCGTATTATAGATTAGAAAAGATTATGCCCAGTATCGGTCTTGAACTGATTGAAAAGCAGGATTGTTTTTTAAGTAAAGATGAGCGCTTGATTATCCGCATGGATTTTTACGGCTCAATTGACAGAATTCAAGCCGGTGAACGCAAAAGAAAGCTAAGCAAACCATATCTTGATTTAATAAGTAAGCCATTGAAAAAACGATCGAAAATGGTGGATTATGATTTTACGACAGCACCGATGTGGCCTCTTTTTGAGCGTTTTAAGAGTTTTCGTAAAATCGAGAATGATTTAAAACAGTATCTTGTTAAAAATAAAATTAATCCCAAAATTTTATCGGTAATGAACATTCGTGATTTTTCGGATTTAATTGTAAAAACCTTTCAAACAGACGATTCGGAAATGAAAATTAAGTTTGAAAAGCCGGTTTCGGTCCGTAAACGATTTGTTATGGAAATTGCAGAAAGATATGGTGATCAGATTTCCAAAATTTTGCAAAATAAAGGCTATGATGAGCGTTATGTTTACGCCATGATTCGCGCAATGCAACGTTTTGGTGCAACAAAGACGGATAAACTTGTTATTACGGAAACGCATTTTACAGATCGTGCTTTAAGAGAACTTGAAAAGCATAAAATTGATTGTAAAAATTATACAACAGGCGATAAAATTCCGCAGCAATTAATTGATCGTTTAATTGACAATAAGCAGGGTGACTTAATTGCAGCTTATGATACTGAGGGCAGAAGATTATATGGTTCTCAGTTTCCTTCGTTCGAAGTACATCATAAACATGCGGTAAGCTCAGGCGGTAACCTATCAAATATTGCCTCAATTAATTATAAAGATAATCTTTGTCTTGTTTTAACCGATATCCATATGGTTGTTTTGCATGGAATGGATATTATTGAAGATAACAAGCGTGATGCATATTCCAGACGTACGGAATTTATCGATGATGATGTTGTTTTTATGGCCGGTTTTGAAAAAGAAGATAAGATTTTTCACTCTTATATAAATTCATCAGCTTACAAAAAACATGAAAAAGAAGATTGTCGTATTTATGCTTCATATGAGCAATGCTTAAGTAAACTTATGGAAAATCAGGAAAAATATTTTAAGTTGCATGAAACTGCCGAGGTAGCTAAAAAAGATTTTAATGTTGATGAAGTTGTTTCAAAAATAAATCAGACTTATGAAATAAGACATGGAAAAAAACCACAAACGCGCCGAAAATACAAAAACAGAGACGGTCTTCCACTTTCCTTTAAGCCAAAGAGAACAAGATGATAAATTTATTAAAATTTATTAACGAGAATCATTTACTAAAAAAAGAAAAGCCGCTCGAAGTTAAAGATGTCATAGAGGCACAAAAAGAGTTGGTCCAATCGGGATTTAGGCTTTTGCCCGAAGAATTTATCGGTTTACTTAAGATATGTAACGGTATTCAAAGCGGGGCAGGGGCAATATTGGGAATCGGGCCTCAAAATAAAGCGCTTGATATTGTCTCTTTTAATAAAACGTATAATCGTTCAATAAGTAAAGTTATTTTAGGCTATGATGATTTTGCTTATTTAGTTTATGATTTTCAGCAGAAAAAATATATACTGATTGATAGAGGAGATGGTATGGAACTGGACGATTTTTTAAATGACGAATTTGTATCGGCAGTCAGTTCTGTTCTGCATTTTTATTGATGATGACAAATATTTATCAAATAAGTGATGAAAATATATCAAAGGCCGCTGATGTGATTAAAAACGGCGGCTTGGTTGCTTTTCCGACCGAAACGGTTTATGGCTTAGGGGCGAATGTTTATAATCCTAAAGCAGTTGCTTCGATTTATGCGGCTAAGGGACGGCCGGCATTTAATCCTTTGATTTCACATATTGCAGAGATTGATTTTTTGAAAACCTATGCGGCTGTTGATGAGAGGGTACTTGCTTTGGCAAAACACTTTTGGCCCGGACCTTTAACTTTTGTGTTAAAACGCATTGATGATAATCCGGCGCTTGATTTAGCCTGTGCCGGCTTAAGGACCGTAACTGTCAGAATGCCGCGTCATAAGGTGGCTCTTGACTTAATTAAAAAAAGCGGTGTACCAATTGTTGCTCCGTCGGCTAATAAATCACAGACCATTTCACCGACAACGGCTATGCATGTGGCAGATAGTTTGGGTGATAAGGTGGATATGATTTTAGACGGCGGGCAATGTACCGTCGGGGTTGAATCGACAATTATCGATTTGACCTCAAAAGACGTCGTTTTATTAAGAGCAGGTGGTGTTGCCGTCGAGGATTTAGAGGCTTTTTTAGGACAAAAGATCTTGATTTCACACGGAAATCCGAATTTACCGACATCGCCGGGACAAATGCTGAAACATTATGCACCATCGCATGAATTTCGAATAAATGCGCATTGCCGTGAAGACGGTGAATTTTTTATCGGTTTTGGCGATGTGAAAGATTGTGATTTGAACTTAAGTGAAAGTGGGGATTTAATCGAGGCAGCGGCAAATTTGTTTTCATATATGCGCATTGCCGATTCTGATAAAACGCATACAAAAATTGCGATGTCACCTGTCCCGGAAAAAGGATTGGGACTTGCCATCAATGATCGCATTCGCCGTGCGGCTTATAAAAAATAAAACTTTTAGCGATAAGTGATTGATACGCGATTTTTATCACCGGCAACAAAATTTGCCTCTTCTATCGTGTAAATACGCCGTCTGTCGTAATCACCTTTTAAGAGCGCGTTGATGTTTTGATAC
>CACXFX010000164.1 GCA_902767055.1 uncultured Pseudomonadota bacterium | reverse complement strand
TTACCGTTAATGTCTTCTCTCCACAGGATACTGTACACGAAATACATTACACCGAGGAGATAACTGGCAATAAACCAACCTTTCTTGGTTTCTAAAATCTGTTTCATAATGATATTTATTTAATTGTTATACTTCGTATTTGGAGATTTCAGTATAGCACGAAAATTTCTTTTGTCAAGAAAAAACACATTTTCGAAAATAGTTTAAAAAAATTCTTGCATTTGCTCAAATAAGGATGTATGAAGAAAAAACTTTTTATGGAAAAATAAACACCCCTGGAGGTTTATTTTTTTCAAAGGAAAGTGTGTTTTATTTAAAATATAAGGAAAAAAACATGTCAAATATTACATTTAAAGCATTAAAGCGTGAGAAAGCAGGTAAGGGGGCAGCTCGTGCATGTCGTCGCGAAGGGCGTGTGCCGGCCGTGATTTATGGCGGCAAAAAAGACCCCGTTATGATCAGTCTTGATCCGGTTGAGCTTAAAAAAGCTTTGGACTTGCCTGATTTGTTTACCTCTGAGGTTGTTTTGGATATTGAAGGCAAAACTCAAAAAGTTAAATGCCAGGATATTCAATTTCACCCTGTCACGGATATGCCGATTCACGTCGACTTTTTACGTTAAGGAATTGTCGCAATGTTTTTAGTGGTCGGGCTCGGAAATCCCGGAGAGGAATACCGTAACACCCGCCATAATATCGGTTTTATGGCGGCTGATGAAATTGTCAGCCGCTATCATTTTTCAGCTTTTAAGAACAAATTTGACGGGCTTGTTGCCGAGGGGCAAATTGCCGGCGAAAAAGTGCTTTTGTTAAAACCGCAGACATTTATGAATTTGTCGGGCAAAAGTGTTGTGCAATGCGCCTTTTTTTATAAAATTCTGCCTGAAAATATCATTGTCATACATGACGATATCGATTTAAATCTCGGACAAATGAAAGCCAAAATCGGCGGTGGTGCCGGCGGGCATAACGGTTTGAAAAATATTGATGCCAACATCACACCTCAATACAACAGGATAAGAATCGGCGTCGGTCATCCTCAAAATAAGGGACCTGAAGTTATTGACTATGTTTTACATCGCTTTTCAAAGCAGGAACTTTCCGTGATAGAAAAAGCCATTGATATCGCTGTTGACGCACTTGAGGTTTTGATAGCAAACGGCATTGATTCCTGTTCTAACTTTTTGGGGCAAAATAAGGTTTAGTGCTTTTTTGCTTGACTTGAATAAAAAAATTTGCTATAAGTGAGGCGATTTGAAGCTTAAAAGCAAATGCTTAAAGCTTCGTTTTGTGGAATTTTATATGGTAAGAAGTACACGGCTTAAAATAAAAAAACCGCGCAAGTTGCGTTACACACCTTCAAAACCGCTTTTTTCAAATAAAGAGATTATTTTCAGAAGCGGCGCACGTGCCAAGGTTTTTAATATATCTTCAAAAATGCAGATATTTGCCCTGATTTTTATTGTTTTAATCGGGGTGTGGAGTGCATATTCTTACCACATGTATCACAAATCCGATAAATTAATGACAAAGCTCGATCGTACGCGTGATGCATATGCCGATTTGATGAGTGATTTTGTCGCGGTGCACAAAAACATCAATTCGATGTTTGCTCTTTTGGCAGAAGAAAACTTGGATGAACAATCGGATTTGAACCGTTATATGCAACAAGCACAGGTGATGGAAGACAAAATCAAGCAAATCACCGACAATGAAGATTGGCTCAAAAACGAGGGAATGGATAAAAACGTAACGGTTCGCGATGCGTTGCTTGAGCGCGACAGAGTTTTGTCCGAGAGGGCCGTTTTGCTTTCTAAAATCAAACAGCTTGAAACTTCTGTCCAAAAACTTGAAATTTCAGAGATGGAAATTTTAAACAAAGTCGAAAAAATATCCGAGTCGGAAGCACAAAAAATTAAGAACGCCATTTCAAACATCAATAAATCCATAAAAAAGCAAAACAGGTATTATAATCCGCTTGCCGGCGGCAAAAAAGACAGCGCTGGCGGCACTTTTTCTCCGGCGCCCGAAGTTGATAACGAAGAATTATCAAAAAAAATGCAGGAAGTTTTTCTAAAAATCGATGATTTGGCTTATTATCGCGAAGTGATGCAAACCGTGCCGGCCGGAAAGCCGATTTGGAATTATCATGTCAGTTCACCGTTCGGACATCGCGCAGATCCGTTTAACAAAAAATCTGCCGCGCATAAAGGTGTTGACTTGGCATCAAATAAGGGTAATATTATTAAAGTTATGGCTGATGGTAAAGTTACGCATAGCGAGTGGGTCAACGGATACGGTAATATGATTGAAATCGATCATACAAACGGCTTTAAAACAAAATATGCTCACCTCAATAAATCATATGTCAAAAAAGGACAGATTGTCAAAAAAGGTGAGCAAATCGGTGAAGTCGGTTCAACAGGACGCTCGACAGGACCGCATTTGCACTATGAAGTGATTTATAACGGGGCAAATGTCGATCCGATGGCTTTTATCACGGCATTAAACGAATAACAGGAGTTTAAAAAAATGAAATGGCGTAAAATGATATATCTTAAAATCGCACGTATGAGTCGCGGCTCTAATACGCCCGTTCCGAGCATCATCAGTTTCGGGACAAAAATTAAAGGCCATATTTTGGGCGGCGATGTGATACATATTGACGGCCACTTAGAAGGCAATATTATGTGTGAAGAGCTGATTATCGGTTCAAGAGGTCATGTCTATGGTCAGGTCAAGACAAAACATTTAAGCATATACGGGCTTTTACAAGGGTCGGCTGAAACCGAAGATGTGATTATTGCCAAAGGTGCACGTGTGACGGGCGATGTTGTTTATTCTTCAATTGCAATCGAACCGGGGGCAATGATTGAGGGGCGCTGTGTCAAAATTCAGAAAAACGAATCCAATGTCGCAAAACCCGTTCAGCCGGAATTAAAAGCCGTTTCAACGCCAAATAAAAAAGTTTCGGCCTGATAAAAATGGCATCTAAAATTAAAAAATCGGATTTTATTTCAAAAGGGCAAGTCGCGTTTAATCGCCGCGCCCGTTTTGATTATGAAATCGGCGAAACATTTGTCGCGGGGCTTGTTTTGACGGGTACCGAGGTCAAATCGATGCGCCTCGGCCATGCGCAAATCAACGAGGCTTACGGGGTCATCAAAGCCGATGAGCTTTATATATCGCAAATGTTTATAGCCGAATATGCCTTAAAAGGTTATGAAAGCCACCCCGAAAAGCGCGATCGAAAATTGTTATTAACAAAAAAAGAGATTATTAAAATCATCAATGCATTGAACAAAAAAGGGGCGGTTCTTGTGGCCATCAAGCTGTTTTTTGACGAGCACGGGCGCGCCAAATTAGAGGTCGGCTTAGGTAAAGGTAAAAAGCTTTATGATAAGCGCGAAACAATCAAAGAACGCGATTGGCAACGTGACAAAGCCCGCTTGATGCAGGCGTGATTTTTTAGATTGATCATAAAATTTCGGTTATTTTTTTATGTGGTTTTGATATTGTTCCATCACATAATCTTTGCCGTTTTTCGAGGCTCTGTCTTTTTCCGTTTGATCTTCCGAAATAGCATAACGTGCATTTTTTTCTGTTATATTCAAAGCCTCTTTAAAACTTTTAAAACCGACCATTTGGGCAGAAACTTCTAAAGCTTCATGATGGGTGAGATGAAGCTCTTTTTTTAAGTGCCTTGCCTTTTGTTTTAAAATTTCGATATAAATCTCTTTTGCTGTTTTTTGTATTTTTGAAACTTCTTGATATATGGCTGCAATATAATATTCCGGTACATATTCGATATCAAAATGCAAGTTCGGATAACTCAATTGTAATGTTTCAATTTGAGCTTTATTTGTTATTTCATGTCTATCCTTGCTTAAAACAAGTTTGCCGTC
>CACXFX010000163.1 GCA_902767055.1 uncultured Pseudomonadota bacterium | reverse complement strand
TGAATAATTGTCAATAAAAAAAATGCCGGACCTTTTTTAAAGGAGAGGCAAATAAGGATGAGTTTGTTGTCACCCTCTCCGTGCCTCTTCTTAAGAGCAAAAGCTCTCTTCGGTCACTTGTTTTGTAATGTTTGATTCAGTCGCTTATCGCTCCTTTTCAAACAAACAAAACTGCGCCTCTTGCGGTGAAAATATCCATTATGGGATATTTTCATCCTCGCGCCCTCAAGGGGGAGGATTCATAAGGATATTTTCATCCTCGAGCCCTCAAGGGGGAGGATTCATTTAGATTTTGCCGTGGCAATGTTTGTATTTTTTGCCACTGCCGCAAGGGCACGGATCATTGCGCGCGACCTTGTCCCACGTTGAAGGGTCATTCGGGTTAAAGGTTTTTAATATTGTCCTTTCAGGTGTTTCTTTCTTGCTAACGGCTAAAACATTTTGAGGATCTTCGTGTACGGTATTTGTCTTGATGTTTTGTGCACGCTCTTCAGACTGACGCGCCGCTTGATCCGAATTGGCCTTAATCAATGTGCGGCATGTCACGATCGTGACTTGTTCTTTGAGCATGTCCAAAAGATTTGAAAACATATTGAATGCTTCTTTTTTGTACTCATTTAACGGATCTTTTTGGCCGTAAGCACGCAAAACAATCGTGTGACGCATTTGGTCTAAGGTTGCGATATGTTCTTTCCACAAAAAGTCAAGTGTCTGCAACAAAATGCTTTTGTCGACCATTTTGACAATCTCTTCCGGAACATTGGCGTTTTTATCTTTTAAGTCTTTTTCGATTTCATTTAAGATTTTTTCTTTTAAATCCTCAGCTGAAATACCGTCTTCGTTTGCCCAATTGATGACAGGAACGACAAAGCCCGTCATTTTGTAAAGTTCTTGAGCCAACGATTCAAGTTGCCAGCTCGATTTGTCGGAGCCGTAGGGCAGATATTGATCAATCAGCATTGACAGACAATCTTCACGCATCACTTCAACGCTGTCGGAAACATCGTCCGTTTCCATCAATTTTTTGCGCTCGGCATAGATGACTTTGCGTTGATCATTCATCACATCATCGTATTTTAACAGATTTTTACGAATGTCAAAGTTGCGCTCTTCAACTTTTTGCTGGGCTTTTTCCAAAGCTTTTGAAATCCACGGGTGAACCAAAGGCTCACCTTCGGGTAAGCCCAAGCGATGCAAGACGGCAGACATCCTTTCAGAGCCGAAAATACGCATCAAATCATCTTCAAGTGATAAGAAGAACTTTGATGTTCCGGGGTCGCCTTGGCGTCCCGAACGACCGCGTAACTGGTTGTCGATACGACGGCTTTCGTGGCGCTCGGTGCCTAAAATGTATAAACCGCCGGCCTCTAAGACTTTTTGCTTGTCTTCGTCGACCTCTTTTTTGATTTTTTCTTTTAATTCTTTAATCTCGGCTTCTGTTTCATCACCTTTGAGCAAGGCTTTAAGTTTCATATCCGGATTACCGCCGAGTTGAATATCGGTACCGCGGCCTGCCATATTGGTCGAGATTGTCACAGCTCCCGAAACGCCGGCTTGTGCAACAATTGCCGCTTCGCGTTCATGGTGGCGGGCATTTAAGACTTCAAACTTGAGATTCGGGGCGGCTTTTAACAGCAAATCCGCAACAATTTCGGACTTTTCAACAGAAGTCGTACCGACCAAAACCGGCTGACCTCTTCTGTGACAATCCAGAATCGTCTTGATAATTGCATCATATTTTTCTTTTTCCGTACGATAAATTTCATCATGTTCATCTTGACGAATAACGGGTTTGTTGGTCGGAATTTCGACACAGGGCAGGTTGTAAATATCGGCAAATTCTGCCTCTTCGGTCATTGCCGTACCTGTCATACCCGAAAGTTTGGGGTAAAGTCTGAAATAGTTTTGGAACGTAATAGAGGCAAGCGTTTGATTTTCAGAAGCAATTGCAACACCTTCTTTTGCCTCTAATGCCTGGTGCAGACCGTCGGAATAACGGCGCCCTTCCATCACACGCCCCGTAAATTCATCAACAATGACGACTTTGCCGTCTTTGACGATGTAATCGACATCTCTTGCAAACATTTTATGTGCGCGCAAAGCCTGATTGACATGGTGAACGAGCGTCACGTTTGAAATATCGTACAGGCTGCCCTCTTTAATCAATCCGACATCTTTTAAGAGTTGTTCGACATGTGTCATACCTGCTTCGGTCAACGTGACCGTTTTTTGTTTTTCGTCCTTTTCGTAATCCTCACTTGAAAGTTCGGGAATAATTTTATTGACACTGATATATTTTTCCGAAGAATCTTCCGCAGCGCCGGAAATAATCAGCGGCGTTCTGGCTTCATCAATCAAAATGGAGTCAACTTCATCGACAATCGCAAAATTAAATTCACGCTGGACACGATCGGCAAGTGAAAATTTCATGTTATCTCTTAAATAATCAAAACCGAGTTCGTTATTCGTACCGTACAAAATATCGGCATTATAAGCATTGCGGCGCTCAACATCATCTTTATCATGAATGATATAATCAACCGTCAAGCCTAAAAAGCGATAAATCTGCCCCATCCATTCGGCATCGCGTTTGGCCAAATAATCATTGACCGTGACAATGTGCACGCCTTTGCCGGTCAACGCATTTAAATAAGCGGCAAGGGTGGCCACGAGTGTTTTGCCTTCACCGGTTTTCATCTCGGCAATCATACCTTTATGCAGGACAATACCACCGACAAGCTGAACATCGTAGTGCCTCTGTCCCAAAGTGCGTTTGGCTGCTTCTCTGACGGCGGCAAAAGCTTCGGGCAAAATGTCGTCCAATGTTTCACCTTTTTGAAGGCGATCACGGAACTGATCTGTTTTTGCTTTCAACTCTTCGTCTGAAAGTTTGATAAAATCAGGTTCCAGCGCATTGATTTTTTCTACAATTTTGAATTGTTTCTTAACAAATCTGTCATTGGCACTGCCGAAAAGTGCACGGGCAATTTTATTGAATAACATATTTTTGACCTTAAAACGATAAAACAATATTTTATCATTTAGTGTTTATTAAAACTAAAGTCAATACCGTCATCAAAAGTTATAAACCGACTGATAAAAAATGCTTTAAAATAAATTGTAAAGTGTCTATATTTTAAAAATCTTATTTAACCTTATATTTGGAGAAACAAAATGCAAAAAAAATACGTTTTAACCGGTGTTGCGGTTGTCGCCGCAGCTGTTTTGGGTGCAGTTTATTATATGGATTCGGGTGTGCCGAGCGTGAAGACGTCTACGCTTAAACTTAAGGCATCGATGCCAAAAACCGCCGTGCAAAAAGTTGTCAATCCCGAAAATAAAGGTGTTGCCGCGCGCGTCAACGGTGAGATTATCAGCATCGAAGAAATCAGAAAAGGCTATATGGATAATCCGCAGATTGCCGAACAGGTGCCTTTTGATGAGTTTTATCAAAAAGCGGTTGATGTTTTTGTAAACGGCAAACTTTTGTATCAGGCGGCAACAAAGGCTAATGTCGAATCTTTGCCTGAATATCAGGAACAGTTGAAAACCGCAAAAGAAGATTTGGCACGTAAAGTTTACATTGAAAAGCAGGTTGATGAAAAAGTCACCGATGATGCTGTTGCTAAATTTTATCAGGATGAATATGTGGCAAAATTTGTCAGCAAAAAAGAAATGGGCGCAAAACATATTTTGGTTGATAATGAAAAAACAGCCAAAGAAGTTATCGAAAAACTCAATAAAAAGGGTGATTTTGATAAATTGGCCAAAGAGTACACAAAAGATAAAACAGTTGAACTCGGCTATTTTACCGAAGATTTAATGGTGCCGGAATTTGTTGCGGCCGCTAAAAAACTCAAAAAAGGCGAGTACACAAAACAGCCTGTCAAAACGCAGTTCGGCTACCACATCATTTTGCTTGAAGATATCAGAGATGCAAAGCCGTTGCCTTTGAAAGATTTGGAACCTCAAATCAGAAATATTTTAAGCCAGCAGGCAATTGCCCAAACATTTGACGATCTTTACGCACAAGGTTCGGTCGAAAAATTTGATTTGAACGGCAATAAAATGCCGGATGAACCTGCAGAAAAATAATTAAGTTGTTTTGATAAAAAAAAAGCACCCGAGCAAAAAGATGTTCGGGTGTTTTTTTAATTTTAAAAGATGTGTGTCGGTAAAATTATTCAGCAGATTTTATTTTTTGTTCAACAATGTGAAGGACGGCTTTAATTTCAGCATCAGCATCCATGTCCGAAGTATCCAGGATGATGGTATCCTCTGCCGGTTTCATCGGTGCTGATTGGCGCTCTTGATCACGTTTGTCGCGTGATATCATATCGTCCAAAACTTTTTGGTAAGTTGTATCTATGCCTTTAGCGGCAAATTCTTTATAGCGGCGCATGGCGCGGACTTCCATCGATGCGGTGATGAAAAATTTGATATCCGCATTCGGGCAAATAACGGTGCCCGTATCGCGGCCGTCATATATCACGCCGTTTGCTTTTGTCCCGTCGGCAAAAACGGGGTTTAGTGCAAAATCCTGTTGCATTTTTAACAGTGCTTGTCTGACGGATGTGATGGCTGAGACTTTAGATGCTGCCTGGCCGCCGATATCCGATCTGAAATCTTTATGTGTCGAGAGTGCCATAATTTTTTCAAACGTCATATGGTTTGCAATTTCAAGGGCGCGGGCTTCATTTGATAAATCAAATCCCGATAAAACCATTTCAAGTCCGACGGCGCGGTAAATCATCCCCGTATCAAAATACGCCAACTTATAACGCTCGGCCAAAACTTTTGAAACAGTGCCTTTACCGGCCGCGGCCGGACCGTCAATCGTAATAATCATCTCTTTGCTTTCAAAATTTATGCGTTTGTTATTTTTTCATTAACATATCTTTTGTTATAATGCAGTCAGTATTTTTGATTTATGCAGAATTTTTAAAGATGAGCAAAAAAAACAGAATTCGGCTTTTTGCAAAAGAGGAGCTTAAAGAGGGTGATTTTTATCACACCGATGAAAGTCAGGCGCATTATTTAAAAAATGTGATGCGTTTGAAAATCGGGGATACACTTTTTCTTTTTGACGGTCAAAACGGTGAATTTGAGTGCAAAATTTTTCAAATCTCAAAAAAAGAAATTGTTGTTAAAATCGGTCAGAAAGTTTTTGATTTTGAAAAATCTCCCGATATTTGGCTCATTTTTGCGATGCTCAAAAAAGAAAATACCGATCTTGTCGTTCAAAAAGCCGTTGAACTCGGGGCCAGCAAAATTATACCGCTTCAAACAGAATACTGTACCCGCTTTAATCTTAAGAAAGAGCGTGTTCGGGCGCAAATCATTGAGGCAGCCGAACAATCGCGGCGTCAGGATTTGCCGGCTTTTGAAGATTTGATGACATTTGATGGGCTTATTGAAAAATGGGATCAAAATCGCCGTTTGGTCTACCTAAACGAGACAGGTGACGGACAAGGTTTTGCAAATCTAGCAGATAAAATGTTACCGCCGGCTGCTCTTTTGATCGGTCCGGAAGGTGGATTTTCAAAAAAAGAATTGGAAATTTTGAAAAAATTGAAATATACTGTCAATGTATCGTTGTCAAAACGCATTTTACGTGCCGAGACGGCTGCTGTTGCGGCGCTTGCGTGTTGGCAAGCTTTTTGCGGTGATTGGAAATAAAGGAGAAAACGATGAAAGTATTGATTGCAGATGATCATGAGCTTTTTTTACAAGGTTTAGAGCTCGTTTTAAAAACGCACTTTGAAGATATATCCATCACAGCTGTTAAAGATTATACCGAACTTTTTGAGGCGATTGAAAACAACAGCTATAATTTGGTTATAACCGATTTAGCTATGCCGGGGGCAAATTCTATGGACGGCATTATTAAAATGCACGAATTGTTAAAAGATACGCCGATTATTGTTATTTCTGCCGTTTTTGATCGTGAAATCGTGCAAAAAACAATCGAAATCGGGGTTTCGGGTTATATCCCGAAATCTTCGCCGAATGATTTGATGTTGTCGGCTATTCATCTTGTTATGGCCGGCGGTGTTTATATCCCGCGTGAGCTTTTGGATGAAGCATCGCTTGATACCGAACTCAGTCGTACGATTCAAAGTTTGAAAGATTTTTCGTCGCCCAATAACATCATGACAAAAGACAAAAAGTTGACACCGCGGCAAATTGATGTAATTAAAGGGATTGCCAAAGGACTGCCTAACAAACTGATTGCCTATGAGCTTGGTTTAACGGAAGGTACGGTTAAAGTCCATATGACGGTTATCTTAAAAACACTCGGTGTGACAAATCGGACAGCGGCCGTGATGGAAGCCGTTAAACGCGGTTATATTTCAAAAGAACAAGCCGGATTGTAGGAGAAAATGCATGAAAACGATTGCTGTTAAAAATTCTAAAATCAGTAAAGAACCGAGTTATATTTCCGAGTTATATCCGTTGCTTTATAAAAAAAATAAAACGGCGCGTCTTTTGGATGACAATCGTGTGCAATCGCTGTTGACTTTAGGGTGCTATCAAAAAATTCTTGAGGATATTCTGGAAGATGTCGGTACCAACAGTTCGGTTTTGCAAGTCGGGTGTACTTTTGGCAATCAAATCGAAAAAACGGCTGATAAAATCGGGCGCTACGGAAAATATGTGATTGTTGATGTC
Organism: uncultured Pseudomonadota bacterium; assembly: GCA_902767055.1. Lineage (GTDB taxonomy): Bacteria > Pseudomonadota > Alphaproteobacteria > RF32 > CAG-239 > UBA1254. The sequence continues at coordinate 2,207 of CACXFX010000163.1, read as the reverse complement.
ATCAAAGATGAAATTGAGCGTGTTCGGCAAAAAGTGCTCGATAAAAAAATTGATTTTGAAGTGCATGATGCGCGTATTCCTTTCAGCGGAAAATACGATACGGTTTTGTGTCTGATGCTGTTGCATGAATTGCCTGAGATTTCGCGCGAAAAAGTGATTAATAATATTTTGGATGCCGTTAAATCCGGCGGTCGGGCGATTTTTGTGGATTATCACAAGCCAAATGACTGGAATCTGATACGTTTTATCTTAAAGCCGTTTAACAGGTTGTTTTTCCCGTTTACCGAAGGGCTATGGAAAAAAGCGATTAAAAATTATGCTCAAAAACATACACATTTTTCGTGGTACAAAAAGACATACAGATCCGGAATGTATCAAAAAATCGTTGCCGTCAGGCACACTTCAGATGAAAAGAAGCCTGAGACAAAACCGAGTTTTTATTAATTTTTTGTGACGTTTGGGATTTAAAAAATGTTTTCGGTTGCAAAGCGAAAAAAAATATGTTAAAATAAATCAAAATATCAGGTAGGGAAGGGAACCTCATGATGAAATTTTTGCTTTTGTTTTTATTTGTCGCTTTTTCGGCTGATGCACAGACGCCGGAACATATGACCTTAATCAATAATGATGATACGCAGACGGTGTATTGTTATGAGAACAATATCAGCAAATGTGAGGAGCTCGGCTATACGGCAACGGGTTTGACGCAGGCTGAGGCTTGTCCCTACGGCGGTATTGCGTGTCCGTTTGATGGTTCAAGATGGAGTTGTACGGTTTGGAAATGTTCGGATTTTAATTTATACGATTTACAAAACAGACCGAAAAATGCCGTTTGTAATAATTTGGTAAATGTTAAAAATATACAATGTTACAGTTGCGAATGTTCAAGCAATTATATCAATGTTCCGGGGTGCTCGAGAGTGACGAATATGCTTTCGGGGACATTATCTTGTGAACAAATGGGGTATACGCAATCGGTTGTTGATTGTGTCGATTATGTGACTTGTCCGTCGGACAGTCACAAAGTTCACTGCTTGGATGAGTTGTGTGCTGAAGACCCTGTAACGGGATGTCTGCCAAAAGTTGATTTGCCGGATCACGCAATCGGTGTTTTTGAGCAATTGACATGTTCTTGCGACACTTCGAAAAAACGAAGAGTAGCGGTGAGCTGGAATACATGTGAAACCGGATATCAAAAAAGTGCTGACGGAAAATCATGTGTTGAAATTTCGTGTCCGAGTGAAGAGTTTGATACAAATGACAAAACAAACTGTTATACACTTGCATCTGTTGCGGGTACGGATTATGCCTCGGGTGACGGTTGGGTGGTCAGTCAGGCTTCACATACGGGATTAAAGCAGTGCTACAGCTGTTCATGCAATCCTTCGGAATGTCATTATAATATCAACAACGAGTCTGCAACGGAAGAATACAAAGAGCCTTGTTGTGACGGCAGACACTATAAAAAATGCGAAAGAAAATGTCCGACAGGTATTGATGTTTTGCCGGATCATGCCGTCGGGGTTGAGGCAAGTTGTACGGCTTGTGGTACAACAACGACTTATATTGAAAAGTGGTATTGCGATGACAGTGACGGTTACGTTTTAAATGAAACGAAAACAGGCTGTGATATTAAACCGTGTCCGGAAACTCAGAACGGTGTGTATTACAGCACGGATTATGCTTCTATCAATGATTGCTTAGATATTTATGACGGTGCGGATTGGAGTTTTTCAACATCGGATTATAAGAGCGGTGGTCTTGTGTGTAAAAAATGTACATGTCCGCATCCAAGTGACGATCCGGTTTATAAATGGACCCTTGCTTCGGGCAGTCGTGATTATATGGTTTTGACCGATCTCGGGTGCAACGGAAAATACAAGACATGCGGTTTGTCGCAAAAAGCTTTGGATGATCATTTGGTGCTTGGTTTGAACAATTTGGATGTTCATGCGCGTGATTACGATACGTTTAAGATTTGTGACAACGTTTATACAAGACTTGGAAGCTGTCAGGACGGTTATCACGTTTCTGATGAAAACAACGCGACAAAAGGCAAAAAATGCTTGGCCGATGATTGTGCCGGATATCCGCTGAGCATTCAGCCGGTCGGAATTAACGGAGCCGAGGTCAGGTATGATATGTGCTTATCAGGCACTGATGAAAAGTACAAATTGACAGCTTGTTTGGATGATCCGCTCAACAAC
>CACXFX010000162.1 GCA_902767055.1 uncultured Pseudomonadota bacterium | reverse complement strand
TAAACACCGCAACCATTTGGTTACATTTTTATAGTGGCATAAAAAAATCTGAAAGTCAAACAAAAAATTAAAATCTTATCTTTTGCGGCGAAGCAGAATATAAAGTGCGCCGTCACCACCGAGCTTTGGCAAAGGGTGGATATAGCTTAAAATCATCGGTCGCAATATATCACTTCTCAGCCATTCTGGCACGGACTTTTTTAAAACACCTTTGGTATCAAAAATATCGTCACTTTCGTGAATTTTTCCCTTGCCGGTAATAATCATCACGGCACGTTTTTGCCTTTCAAAGCAAGAAATAATAAAATTTTTGACCGCCTCATAAGCCGCATCTGTTGTCAAACCGTGCAAATCAAGCAAAGCCTCAACGCCGAACTCTCCGCGCTTAAAGCGGCGCATCGTATTTTTATCAATATCAGATGATGTCCCAAGTGCCAAATCATGGCGATACGGCCGACAATTCGGGGTTATATCCTTTTGTATGCGTTTTTTTATCTTTTTTGGCGCAGATACCGCGACATGATCGGCGGTTTTGACCGGCTTGACACCTTCCGTTGCTTTTTGCCAAACAATTTTATCATCATCCGTCATTTTATTTTCGCGGCATTAAAATATAAAATTGACCTTCGGCATTCATTTTGCCGGCCTGCAACAAAGCGCTTTCGCCGTGTCCCCAAAAATAATCGCCCCTGACGGCACCCTTAATGGCGGCACCGATATCCTGCGCGCTGACAAGTTTTTGCAAAGGTTTGCCCGACGGTTCAACCGTTTCCAGCCACAAAAGCGAGGATAACGGTACAAAATCCGTATCGACGGCCAAACTCCGCCCCGCGGTCAAAGGCACACCGAGCGCACCGATCGGCCCCGTCGCATCCGAAATTTTATGAAAGATAAAACGCGGATTTTCATTCATATTAACCTCGGCAATTTCAGGATTTTTTTTGAGCCAATCTCTGATTTTATCCATTGAGGCCTCACCTTTTTTGAGCAATCCTTTTTTTAACAAAAGCCCGCCGATACCGACAAAACGGTGACCGTTGTTATCGGCATAAGATATCCTCACACTCGCCCCGTCATCAAGCAAAGCCACGGCCGAACCCTGAATCTGCATCAAAAAGATATCGACTTTATCATCGCCCCACAAAATCACCGGCGCATCAAGCCCGTTTTTTTCAATTTCGCCCCGCGTCAAATACGGCACAAGTTTATTGTTTTGCACGCGGCCCAAAATGCGTTTATCGGGCAATGTTTCATCAAAATCTTTCAAATTGATCTCTATCAAATCGTAAGGTCTGCCGTAAATCGGATATTGATATTTGCCGTGTTTTTTTCTTGACGCTCTAAGTTCTGCCTCATAATAAGCGGTAAATTTGCCTTGCGGCGTACCGTTATATACCACAAGATACGGCTCAAAATTTTGCATGACAAAGGCCTTAAAATCAGTCGGATCTGAAAAATCCTGATTTTCAAAACGCCCGCAAACTTTTAAATACGCTTCAGGGTCAATTTTAATTTGAGATTTTTCCAAAAGTTTTGGTTTATTTTTTATGGCCTGACAGCTTAAAGAAAAGGCATTTGCCGCATCCTTAAAATCATCTTGATTAAAACCGTTAAGCTCAGCAAAAGATGATTTTTTAAGTTCAATACCCGTCGGTGTTTCGGGCATTTTTTTGATTGTGCAAGCGGCCAGCAATAAAATGCAAGCCCAAAGTCCAGTTTTTTTCATTATTTTTTCTTTGTTGAAGTTAAAAGCCAAATATTTGAAACCGCACCGAGGTCTTTTTCAAATGTCCAAACATCCGTGATTTTTTGAACAAAATTTTCATCTCCCTCGATAACGACACCTTTCTGATTTTTCAAAACATTGATTTGATCCGTGATGAATTTAACAACGATTTTGGCAATTCCTTTGGCTGAAATCTTTGCATCTTCAATGCTCATTTCATCAATTTTGATTAAATCCGTTTCGGCTGTCATATTTTGCATTTGGCGCTCATTAATGATATTCTCAAATTTTTGGTACAAATCCGGCGCCACAAGCATTTCAAGCGTTTTTGTGTCGTTTGAAGCAAAAGCGGATAAAATCATCTCAAAAGCTTTGGCCGCGCGCTTTAAAAAATCTGATTTATTAAACCCCGGAATTTGCATCAAAATTTTATCGGCTTTTGTTTGAGCAATTTTTGCCATTTCAAGCTTTTCTTCAGATTCAATTTCACCTTTGACGGTCTGATAAAAATTTTCAAACTCTTTTTTATTTAATATCTTAATTTCCACTTTTGGCGGACGAGTGCCCAAAACATTATTCAGGCGCATCAAAATCAGCACCACGACAAGCCCCAAAAATATCAAATCCAAATATTCAGACATTATTTTTCCTTCAAAACACACGAATCTCAACTTTTTTATATAACGCATTTCAAATCTATTATCAACTGTTATATTTTAATTGACGTTATTAAATATTTAAGATATAAAACTAAAAGTAGAATTTTTTAAAATAAAGAAAGGCAAAAAAAAATGGCATTTAAAAAGCAAAAGCAGGAACCGCAAGAGCAGCCGCAGGCAGCCCCGCAGGTTTCTTTAGTCTTAAACAGTCAATATATCAAAGACTTATCACTTGAAATTCCTCATGCACCGCAGATTTTCAAAAAATTGACGCAACAGCCGTCCTTAAAAGTCGATGTCAATGTCGAGAGCAACAATGTTGAACAAAACGGATATACCGTTGATGTCAATTTTTCCATCAATGCCGATGTTGAAGATGAAAAACTGTTTATTTTGGAATTGACATATTCTGCTTTTGTAACACTTGTTGCACCCAAGGAACATGTTGAGCCGATTTTGAATATCGAAATTCCGAGATTGACTTTCCCGTTTGCACGCAATATCATTGCGCAATGCCTAATGGAAAGCGGATTACCTCCGATTATGATGAATCCGATTGATTTTGCCGCATTATATGCTGCGCGTCACAGTGCAAACGCCAACAACTAAAACATTATGCGTTTAGCTCTTTTTCAACCGGATATTGCACAGAATACAGGCACGCTTTTGAGGTTATCGGCGTGCCTTGATTTGCCGATGGATATTATCGAGCCGTGCGGCTTTTTGTTTAATGACAAAGGCCTCAAACGCGCGGGGATGGATTATCTTGATAAAGCCTCATATCGTCGCCATGCCTCATGGGATGATTTTTTGGATTTCAGAGCAAAAAATCCTCAAGAATACGGACGAATCGTCTTGCTCACCACGCATGCAAGCAAACCGTACACCGATTTTAAGTTTGAACCCAATGACATTATTTTAATGGGCAGAGAAAGCGCCGGCGTTCCCGAAATTGTGCATCAAACGGCCGATGCCAGACTTTTAATCCCGATGAATAAAAATGCCCGTTCGATCAATGTGGCTTTGTCGGCTGTCATGGTCGTCGGTGAAGCCTTAAGACAAACAAACCTATTTCCGAAAGTTTAGCGATACTTTATCGACACGCGGTTTTTCTCACCCGCCACACGATTGGCCTCGTCAATGATTTTTGTTGTCCACATCTGCTGATAAAAGGTCTGTGTAACCTTTATAAGTGTATATTTGTCCCCATTTTTTTTCAGAATTATTCTCTAATATTTTCAAGTCTATAAGGTGGTTCAATGATTTAATAACGGTTGGTTTTGTTGAATCAATCATTTTTACAATCTCTGCGACTGTCAGCATAGGTTTTTTTTGAAAAGCAGTAAATACCTTTAGTGCCGATTGGGTTGCGCGACCAAGTGTCTTAATTTTTTTGCTGTCTGCAGAAAAAATATTTTGAATTGCAATAAGTGTTGTTTTGGCATCATTGGCGGTTTCAATAACACCTTCTAAGAAAAACTTGATCCAGTTTTCCCAATCGCCGTCTTGACGAACGCCGTTTAGAGCATCATAATAAAGTGAGCGGTTCTTTTTGAAAAACAAACTCAAATACAAGAAAGGAGAATCCAAAACACCTTTTACACACAAGAAGAGCGTTATCAAAAGTCTGCCAACTCTCCCGTTTCCGTCTAAAAACGGGTGAATGGTTTCAAATTGAACATGAATAAGTGCCGCTTTTATCAGGTTTGGAATCGTATCTTCATTATTCATGAAAACTTCTAAGTCACCTAAAACTGTCATTAATTTATCCGGTGGCACAGGAACAAAACGAGCGTTTCCCGGACGTGTTCCGCCAATCCAATTTTGGGACGAACGAAATTCGCCGGGTAATTTTGTCTCACCGCGAGAATTTGTCAGAAGAATTTTGTGGATTTCTCTGATTAACCTTAAAGACAAAGGAAAACCATCCTTAATTCTCTTTAAACCGTGATTTAAGGCTGCCACATAAGAGGATACTTCGGATGCATCAGCAACTAAAATCCCGTGTATCTGCTCAGATTCATATTTTAAGAGGTCATCCAATGTTGACTGTGTGCCCTCAATCTGAGAAGAAAGAACTGCTTCTTTACGAACATACATATAGTTAAGAACAGAAGGATCAACTGTCGCTTCAACAACGCCATTTAATTGTCCGATAGCTTGGTTGGCCTTTTCAAGCAAAAGTGAAACCTCAGATAAATCAATATCCGGCTTCGGCGGTAATGCATTGGGAATATAGGCCTCAAATGTTTCCGATGTAATGGAACATTTGACTAAAGTGCCTTGAATATCGCGCTTCATGGGATCTCCTTTGTTTTAACAAACATTAATATAGCAGTTTAACCTTGACAAGTCAAGATAAAAAGTAAAGGTTATTCAAACATCCTTTACTTTTTCAAAAAGAAAATAAAGGTTTTCCCACAAACCTATTTCCGAAAGTTTAGCGATACTTAATCGACACACGATTTTTCTCACCCGCCACACGATTTGCTTCGTCAATGGTGTAGATGCGCTTTTTAATGTAATTTGGGGTGCCGATATCGTTCAATTTGGCATAGTATTTGCCGTCCACAAGATATTGATTGTCAGATGTTTGTTGATATTCAACAACTTCTGCCGCATCGCCTCGGTAAGCAATGGCGGCTTCACAAGCATCCTTCATTTGAGGAGCGCAGTAAAGTTTTTCAATCAATGTCGGAGTACTATTATCAGCTTTGAAAGCTGTCGGACTCAATGTAGTATTTGCGGGAATAACTAGCGTTTTGATACTCGTTGTTTCGAGTGCTTCTGGATCAATAGTAACATTATCCGGTATTGTTAAATTTTCAAGAGATGTACAATTTTCTAACCCGCCGGGAAGAATCTGAGTTAAAGACTGAGGTAATTCAATATTTTTCAAATTTTCAAATCCATAGAATGCGTTAAAACCGATGGTTGTGATGCCTTCCTCGATATTAATGTTTTGGATGTTATTTCTAATAGCATACCAAGGTTCGGTCGAAACATTCCAACCTCCCATTGCACCTTGACCGGAGAGTGTCATTGTACCGAC
>CACXFX010000161.1 GCA_902767055.1 uncultured Pseudomonadota bacterium | reverse complement strand
TTCATCTCCCTTGTCAACACCTTTTTTAAAAATTTTTTCATTTTTTTTATCTTTTTTTAATCTTATCACTAACTCCCTGTTTTTACTAAACTTTTTGATTGTGCAAAACTTAAAAAAATACCCCAAAACCTACCTCCCCTTCCCTCATACCCCTATATATATTTAAAAGTATTTCCCAAAAAAAACGAATCGATCCCCTTTAAAAAAACCGATTCGCCTATGCACTACCTAAAAAAACACTACCTATACTTAATCGATACCCTATTGACAGCACCGGTGGCCTTGTTGGCCTCATCAAGGGTATAAATACGCTTGCCCTTATAACCTTTAAATTTGCCGTCGGCTCCATAATAAGCAACACTGCCATCAGCTTGTTTTTTAGAATATGGAGCTTGAACCATCGTATATGTGCCCTCTTGATAACCTATAGCCAGCATATTTGCTTTGCATTGTTCCAGCACACCGGCACAGTGAAGCGTGATGCTGTTCAAGTCAAGGCCGGAAAACGCAGTTATATCACCATCAAATATTTGTAATTCCAGTGTATCAGGAATCGTTAAATCTGTAAGATTATTCATATAAGCAAATGCCATATATCCAATATTTGTTACCGAATCCGGAATTTCTATTTGTGTTACGTTATGACAAACAGCAAAAGCATAAGCTCCGATAGAAGTGAGATTATCCGGTATTTTGATGCTTGAAATATTCGTACCTACAAAAAGATCTCTTGGAATTTCAGTCAAATTTTCAGATAAATCGGCATCTCTTAAATTTGAATTATAAAATGCTGCCGCGCCAAATGATGTCACATTTTTTAAGGTATTAACCGTTTCAAGCGTACTATCTAAAAAAGCATATATATCTATTGTATTGACTGATTGAGGAAGTTCAACATGAGAAAGGTTTTTAGCCCCGCTAAATGTATAACCGCCGACATTTGCCACTCCCTCTGAAACAACCACATTATTGATATCTGAGAGTTTATCTTTCCATGGTGCTGTTGTTGTACGATTTGGGTCTTCTCCACTGTAAGACCAACTGTCCATTGTACCCACACCATTATTTGTACCGTAAATGGTCATTGTGCCGATATTTTGATTGTTTTCACCTTTGCTATAAGTCAGTTCAGCGATACAATTTGCTCCGCAATCAAAACAAGTTTCGTTATCCGGCACGCAATAAGACATCGCCGGTAATGCATACATAAATGCAACAATAAAATATTTTTTCATGAGTATTTTCTCCGTTCTATTGACATTAAACTAAAACCGCACCTTTTTAGGAGCGGTCGGGGAGTGCTAAAATCATGTTCTACAAGATGACTCCGACAGTCTTTAGAAAAATTCTTGAACATCCGCTATCGGCTCCCCGATTTTAATCTCGGGGATAAACGTTGTTTAAAATAAAAAAACAACACTTCAGTAACAGTGTTATCCATCACTGTGTAGAACTAAAGAGCTTAGCAAGCCCCGTGCCCGACCGAGCACTCGGCAACAAGGCTAAACCTTATTACCTAAATCCATTAAACCATAATTCAAATCTCTTGTCAAATAAAAAAATCGCCATTTTATTTTTTTGTTGCGTTGAATTTCAAAATCCGTTATACCAAGCATTATGAAAAACGAGTTTGAAAAATATAAAGGCAAAACGCTCTCATCCGTACCGCTTTCCTACAATGCTTTTTTGCTTGCGGATTTAATAACAACAAGCCAAAATGACATTTTATATATTGCAAGCAACAGCCGTGAACTTCAGGAAGTTGAGAATGTCTTTAAATACTTATCCCCTCAAACCGAACTTTTGACCTTGTCCGCATGGGATACGGTGCCTTATGACAGAGTTTCGCCAAACGTCAACATCACATCCGAACGCTTAGACACCCTTTCAAAACTTGCTTTAGAACCTAACACAAGCAAACCGCGCTTAATTATATCAAGCATTGGCGCCGTGATACAAAAATTACCGCCCAAAAAAATATTTTTAAATACAAAACGCACGTTCAAAGTCGGCGGCACATTTGACTATAATGACTTCATTCATTACGCCTCCGTCAACGGCTATACAAAAGTTGAACAAGTCATGGAACCTGCAGAATACGCGATTCGCGGTGATATTATTGATATTTTTCCGGCCTCGGCCGATACACCTTTACGACTTGATTTGTTTGATGATACGATTGAAAAAATTCGCACATTTGACGTAATGACTCAGCGAACAACCGGCCAAATTGAATCCTATTCTTTCGGTGTTGCCTCCGAGGTCGTTTTAGATGAAAAAAGCATTAAAAATTTCAGAAGCGCCTATATCGAAAACTTTGGCGCCTCAGCCTTAAAAGACGAACTTTACGAGAGTATTTCAAATGGCGTCAAATACATCGGTTATGAAAATTGGTTGCCGTTTTTTTATTCTGATCCGCTGCCAAGTATCTTTGATTATCTCCCGTCGGCAAATATTATTTTAAGCCAACATTTCGATACGGCACTTGCCTCCAAAACCGAGAGTATTGCCGATTATTACAGCGCAAGGCTTCAATCTTTAAGTATCAAGCAAAATACCGATGATTTGATTTATCGTCCGATTAAACCGGAATTGATGTACCTGACAAAAGAAGCTTTTGAGCAAATCATTCATCAAAAATCCGTCGTTTTTTTAAGCAATTTAAGCCTGCCGGACGACAAAGATACAATCAATCTTAAAGTTATTCCCTCGCGCGATTTTACATACAGCAAAAATATTTCGCAGTCTAATATATACGAAGAACTCAAAGATTACCTTTCCGCCAACGCAAAATTAAAACGAATCATCGCTTTCTCAACCCTTGGAATGAGAGAAAAATTCATCTCAATGGCGGATGAATACGCTATTAAAAATATCGTTGCGGCACAAAACCATCAAGATGCATTAAAAATCGCAAATGCAAAAAAAATCGCCCTTATTGTTTTAGATATTTCGCACGGTTTCAAAACAGATGAATTGTGCCTTATTTCAGAATCCGAGATTTTCGGTGTCCGACAAAAAAGCCGCACCCGTAAAGTCAAAGCTGAGGATTTTATATCCGATATTTCAAGCTTAAACGTCGGTGAACTTGTCGTGCATATCGAGCACGGTTTGGGGCGCTTTATGGGACTTGAAAATGTCATGGCATCAGGCGCGCCGCACGATTGCCTTAAAATCTTGTACGCACATGATGACAAACTTTTTGTACCGGTTGAAAATATTGAACTGATTTCACGTTACGGCAATGACGATGAAGATATCACACTTGATACTTTGGGCGGCTATGCATGGGAAGCCAAAAAGACCAAAGCCAAAGAAAAGATTAAAGAAATCGCTTCTGCTTTGATTAAAGTCGCCGCCGAGCGTGAGCTGAAAACAACGGATACATTTGCCCCGCCACCCGGCGTTTATGATGATTTTTGCGCACGCTTTGCTTATCAAGAAACCGAAGATCAGCAAAAAGCGATTGAAGATGTTATCTGCGACTTAAATTCCGGTATTCCGATGGATAGACTAATTTGCGGCGATGTCGGATTCGGCAAAACGGAAGTCGCCTTGCGCGCGGCATTTTGCGTTGCCTCAAACGGAGCACAGGTCGCCCTCATTGTCCCGACCACATTATTGGCGCGCCAACATTATCTCAATTTCAAGACACGTTTTGAAGGTTTCGGCATAAAGGTTAAAATGCTTTCAAGACTGACCCCTCAGGCAGAGGCTAAAAAAATCATTGAAGATTTAAAAAACGGCGCACTTGAAATCGTTATCGGCACACACGCCCTTTTAAGCGAAAACGTCAAATTCTGCAACTTGGGGCTTTTAATTATCGATGAAGAACAGCATTTCGGCGTGATACATAAAGAAAAACTCAAAAACTTAAAAACAGACGTACACGTATTGACTTTAAGCGCAACACCGATTCCGCGCACACTGCAACTTTCATTGACAGGCGTTAAAAATTTGAGCATCATCGCAACCCCGCCTCTTGACAGATTGGCCGCACGTACATTTGTAACCCCCTTTGACAAAGTTATTATTAAAGAAGCGATTTTGCGTGAAAAATATCGCGGCGGCCAAACATTTTTTGTATGCCCGCGCGTTTCGGATATCGCAACCTTGCAAAAAGATTTATCCTCTCTTTTGGGTGATGTCAAAATCGGCGTTGCACACGGCCAAATGAAAGTCAAAGACTTAGAAGACGTGATGACCGATTTTGCAGCTCAAAAATACGATGTTTTGCTTTCAACCAGCATTATTGAATCGGGTATTGATATGCCCTCGGTCAACACCATGATTGTCTATCGTGCCGATATGTTCGGGCTTTCTCAGCTTTACCAGCTCAAAGGCCGAATCGGGCGTTCAAAAGTGCGCGGCTATTGTTATTTTACCACGCCCGATGTTAAAAAATTAAAACCGATTGCCCTAAAAAGACTTGAGATTTTATCGGCGCTTGATACCTTGGGCGCGGGATTTTCACTTGCCTCGCATGATATGGATATCCGCGGCTCGGGTAATGTTTTGGGCACCGAACAATCGGGACACATTAAAGATGTCGGCATCAGCCTGTATCACCATATGTTATCTGAAGAAATTGCGCGGCAAAAAGCCCTAAAAGACGGCAACGAGATTAAATCTTTAAGCGATGATTTTACCGTCCAAATTATCACCGGCATCCCGATTTTAATCCCCGAAACTTTCGTTAAAGATTTGGGCGTTCGGCTCGGCCTTTATAAACGAATCGGACAGATTAAAACCAACGAAGAGCTTTTGGATATGAAAGCCGAACTTGTCGACAGATTCGGTCCCCTTCCGCAAGAGGTAGAAAACCTGCTTGCCGTTATTGAATTAAAACAAATCTGTAAAACCGCCTTAATTGCAAAACTTGAGGCCGGCGCTAAAGGCATTTCGATTACATTCAAAAACAACACTTTCAACAACGTTCAAGGCTTAATTGATTTGGTTAATCACTCTTTCGGCGTTATCAAAATTCGTCCCGATCAAAAACTTTTTATCGAAGGTGATTTGACAAATTATAAAAAACGTCTTGAAATCATTAAAAAATATGCTATACTTTTGACAAATTTAGCCCAAAAGGAAAAAACAAATGGATAAAAGTAAAATCAAATTTTACCGCTCAAAAGAAGAAATTGAACAAAACGGTGAAAATATTTTAAAAGATTGGGAAAGATACCCCGATGAAGAGCATATTTTCACGGCCATTCATAAACAAAACGGTATCCGCCTCTTTGTTAATGAAGAAAATGGCGGGATTGAATGCTTAAATTGGACTGATTGGGCACGCCATATGTCAACGGATGAAAAATTGAGTGCTTCTGAAATTTCGGTTTACCAACAAAGATTGGTTCAGGAATTCGGCTTTTGGGTTAAAAAAGAAGACGAGCGTTTAACTGCAGAGTTTGAACAGACTTTCAAACAATCCGAACAAGCTTCCAACGCCATTGAAGCCTTTTCCCCTTATGTTTGGGGAAATATGCAAAAGAAAATGAAAAGCTAACATATTTTAAGGATATTACATGTGGGCTAAAGCCGGCTTAAAAGACATCGACACGCTTGCTCAGATGTTTTTTGATACTCTAAAAGAAAAACCCTCTTATGTTTCTCACGGTGAAATGCAAATGGGCATTGCCAATGAAAAAGGCATCATTTTAGAAGGTGCGCAAGAACGTTGGAAAGATTACATCAAAAAGAAAATTCAAAACAGAAGCCGTCAGTATCCGTCTAAAGTTTTAAAATATCAACGTGCCGGAAAGATTATTGCTTTCGGTGTGTTTATGGTCACCGATGATGATTATCATAAATTCGGCATAGTGTGCGATATGATTGTCCGAAAAAAATTCCGCAAACACGGCTTGGGAAAACAGTTGTTGACACAGGGTGTTGATTGGTTCCACTCAATCGGCATTGAAGAGATTTACCTTGAATCAGGTTTACTCAACCACTCTGCCCATCAGTTTTATAAACATCAGGGCTTTTCTCCGATATCGTATGTATTTAAACTGACAAACCCAAAATTTTAACATTCTCCTTCGAACGCCCACAATATCGCGCTCCACACAATTCTGTCATGCTGAACTTGTTTCAGCATCTCTTCCTTTATTGTCATGCCGAAATCGAAGATGAGAAAGCTTGTCGCGCTCCACACCACTTGTCATGCTGAACTTGTTTCAGCATCTCTTCCAACATTTCAGGATCTAAGCATCTTTTTTTACTATTCCTTTTTAACACAGCCTAACTTTTTTTATCCAAAGCAATTTGAATTTTTTCTTTTTTGCTCTTTTGAAATCAAATAAAATCGGTTATATTATCCGTATATTAAAACAACAAGGGCAATAAAATGGCAAAAAAAATTTGTTTAATTGACGGATCCGGCTATATTTTCAGGGCTTTTTACGCTTTGCCGATTTTGACCACTTCAAGCGGTACACCGACGAATGCGGTTTTAGGTTTTGTCAATATGTTTATGCGCCTGCGCCAGACGATTGCATGCGACTATTGCCTTGTTTTGTTTGATGCCAAACGCCAAAATTTCAGAAACGATATTTTTCCGGATTACAAAGGCACCCGAAAAGACACGCCCGAACAGCTTATTCCTCAATTTGCGATTATTCGCGAGGCTGTTGAAGCGCTTAATTTGCATTTTTGCGAAATGGAAGGCTATGAAGCCGATGACTTAATCGCAACTTACGCACAAAAAGCTATCGATGCCGGTATAGAGGCCGTTGTCGTGTCCGCAGACAAAGATTTGATGCAGCTCATTCGTGACGGCGTCACTTATTATGACGGAATGAAAGACAAATTTTTCACCCCCGCCGATGTCAAAGAAAAATTCGGCGTTTTGCCCGATAAAGTCGTTGATGTTCAGGCGCTTTCGGGCGATTCTATCGATAATGTCCCGGGTGTGCCGGGGATCGGCCCGAAAACGGCGGCCGAGCTTATCAACACTTTCGGCTCACTTGAAGAAGTTCTCGCTAACGCCTCTCAAATTAAACAAAACAAACGCCGCGAAACTTTGCTTGCCAATATTGAAAACGCACGTATTTCAAAACAGCTCGTCACCTTAAAAAACGACGTGCCGGTGACCGAAAATATTGAAGATTTTAAATGCCTGGCACCTGATAAAAAAACATTGATGGATTTTATCGAAAAATATGAGCTTAAAAGTCTTAAGGCCCGCGCCGAAAAATGGGTTAACGACCAATGCGCCTTATTTTGCACCACTCCATCAGAGCCTTTAAAACCTCAGATAAAAAAAGAATATCAATTAATCCAAGATGAAGAATCGTTAAAAAAAGCCGTTGAAGAGATAAAAAAAGCGCGCCTTTTTGCAATCGATACCGAAACGACGGG
>CACXFX010000160.1 GCA_902767055.1 uncultured Pseudomonadota bacterium | reverse complement strand
TATTTACGTATACAACCTCTTTTGTACACTTCGTAAAAGAGCTTCCGGCGTATCTAGCTCATTCTAAGCTTTTATTTACGTATACAAATTTTTGTACACTGCGCAAGCGGCCGTACGTCGTACTTGACTCATTCTAAGCTTTTATTTAGGTATGCAACCTCTTTTGTACACTGCGAAAACAGGCTTTCGGCGTATCTACGCACGCTCTAAGCTTTTATTTACGTTCACAGCCAAATCACGTATCCATACCGCTTTTTTTATGTACCTCTTTTGTACACTGCGCAAGCGGTCGTATGGTGGACTTTATTTGTTATAAGCTTTCTCATGGCAGAAAACCGCGTGTCGATTACGTACAGATAAGTTTTTTTAGGTAAATTTAAATTTTGTTGTTGTATTTTAAAAAGAAAATCGTTATTGTGTCATTGTTCGGCAAAATGCGCACGGAAGATTTTGCATAAGATGCGCCGTCGGACAACTTAAAAAAGCTGAGTTTTGTTGTTTTTTATCAAAGCCAAATAAACAAGAAGAAGCAATCCGCTTTGATAAAAAAATTGAAGATATATAAGTGACGTTTGCGGATGGCAAATGGTTGTTTTTGTAATGTAAACGCGCGATTTATTTTCTTTCAAAATTCGGCCGTGACAACAAATCATTTATGGGAAAAGTGTTATGGCAAAAAGAATGTTAATAGATGATACACAGCCTGAAGAAACGAGGGTTGTGATTTTAGATGGCAACAAAATCGAAGATGTCGAGTTTGAATCGACTTCAAGAAAACAAATCAAAGGCAATATTTATACGGCAAAAGTTGTACGTGTAGAGCCTTCGTTGCAAGCTGCTTTTATCGATTATGGCGGAAATAAACACGGTTTTTTGGCTTTCAGTGAAATTCATCCGGATTATTACAATGTTTCGGATGAAGTGCTTGAGGCGATTGACAAAGAAGTTGATGAAATCATCGAAAATAAAAAGAGATACATCAAAGAACGTGAAGAACAGCGTGCTCGTCGTCGTGCCGAGAAAAAAGCTTTATATGAAGCGCGAAAACAGCAGGAAGAGCTTTTAAAAGCCGAGGCTGAAAAATCCGAAGAAGAGGAAGAAAACGAAGTTTCTGAATCTTCAGAGGTGCAGGATGCTCCTTTATCCGAAAATAATGAAGAAAAAGCACTTGAAACGGTGGACAATACTTCAATAAGTGAAGACGAAGAAGCCGCGGCCGATGTCGATGAGGGCAAAAAAGCACCGGCGCGTTTGAAACGTCGCATATCAAAACGTCGTCAAAAAGCAGCTGAAAAAGAAGCAAAATCCGAGGATTTAAAAGTTTTATCCGCAGACATCGAAAATGATGACGATGTTGTTTGTGAAAATGTCAATGATGATGATATCGCAGATGATGATATTGATGTTGAGATTACGCCTGATACGACGGATGAAGAATTTGAGTATGCTTTTGAAGTTCAGCGCAAATTGATTCGTGCGCGCAAGCTTTATCACCATTCAACCATTCAAGATGTCATCAAAGAAGGACAAATTTTGCTTGTTCAAGTTGTCAAGGAAGAGCGTGGCAACAAAGGCGCATCTTTTACGACTTATTTATCGCTTGCCGGTCGCTATGGCGTTTTGATGCCAAACCGCGTCAAAAGCGGTGGGGTTTCGCGTAAAATTACCGATGCCGCGGACAGAAAGCGCTTAAAAGAAGTGATGAAAAGTTTGCCGCTTTCAATGGATATGTCGTTGATTATCAGGACAGCCGGTGAAGACAAATCTGAAGAAGAGATTGTGCGTGATTATAATTATCTTATTCGCACGTGGAATTTAATACGTACGAATGCTCTGAAAAACAAAGCGCCTTGTTTGATTTATGAAGAAGGTGATTTGATCAAACGTGCGCTTCGTGATATGTGCACAAATGACATCGCCGAAATTATTGTTGACGGTGATCAGGCCTTCAAAACCGCGCGTGATTTTGTTAAGATTTTATCGCCGCAAAGTTTGCGCAAAATAAAATGCCGCAAACCTTATGAAGCACCTGTATTTCAACGTTATCAGGTAGAAGCACAGCTTGATAAGCTTCATAATCCGGTGGTTCAGCTTGAATCGGGCGGCTATTTGGTCATTAATCCGACGGAGGCGTTGGTTGCGATTGATGTGAACTCCGGTCGTGCGACCAAAGAGCTTGATATTGAAGAAACAGCTTTAAAGACGAATTTGGAAGCCGCAGACGAAATTGCCCGTCAGCTTAAAATGCGTGATTTAGCCGGTTTGATTGTTGTTGATTTTATTGATATGGAAGACAACAAAAACAATATTGCGATTGAAAAGCGTATGAAAGAGGTTTTGAAAAACGATCGAGCACGTGTTCAAGTAGCGCGGATGAGCTGTTTCGGGCTTTTGGAAATTTCGCGCCAACGTATGCATTCTTCGTTCGTTGAAAGCAATTATGAACCTTGTCCGTATTGTAAAGGCCATGGTGTGATGCGCACGACCGAATCGGGTGCGGTCTTGATTTTGCGTGCAATTGAAGAAGAGGGGATTAAAAACAGATTTACCTCGTTGACGGTCAGTGTGCCGACTGATACGGCTGTTTATCTCTTAAACCAAAAGCGCAAAAATATTGCAGAGCTTGAAGACCGTTATAATATGTCGGTGACCATTACGGCAGACGAGCAGATAAAAAATGTATCAGATTATAAAATCGGGCGCCAACGTATAGCAAAGGCTGCAGAACCTCAAGCAGAAGCGCTTGTCAGTGTGGCTTATGATAGCCCCAGTGAAGATGATGCATTTGTTTCGGATTGCGTTTCAAATGAAAATGAGACAAGTGAAGACGAGAATGATCGTTCATTTAAGCGTTTTAACCACCGCCGCAACCGTTTTGATCGGCGCTTTAACAAAGGACAAAAGTATTCAAGAAAAGAAGGTTCTTCATCTTTGAAGGATGATTCTGATGGCACGCAAGACGCTGAAAAGAAAAAAACATGGTGGCAAAGATTAATCGGCTGAGTATGATAAAAAAAATGCAAAAACTGCTTATGGCTTTCGGGCTTGTGGCAGTTTTTGCCTTTAAAGTCGATGCGGCACCGTCTTTTTTGGTTGATGATGAAAGCGAGGCGTTGCTTTATCATATCGTGCGGCCGATTTTTAAGGTGGCCGGTGTTGCCTATGATAAAAATAAAATTCATATTATCAATGACATGAGCTTGAATGCTTTTGTCGCCGACGGCAATAATTTGTTTGTGCATACAGGCACGCTGATAAATGCTAAAAATGTCAATGAACTTTCGGGAATTTTGGCTCACGAAACGGGGCATATCGCGGGCGGGCATATTCTGCGACAAAAATTAAAAATTGCCGATATGCAAACGCTTTCGGCGATTTCGTTGATTGCGGCCGGTAGTGCGGCTGTTGCATCGGGGCAGGCCGATGCAGCGATTGCGGTTGCTTTGGGGACGCAAGGTTCGCTTATCAATTCATTAATGGCTTATCAATTAAGCGAAGAGCGTGCGGCTGACGAAAGTGCGGTTAAATACCTAAAAGCACTTCATCAATCCCCTGTCGGTTTGCGAGATTTTATGAAGACGATACAAAAAAACAATCGTCTTTCGGGGTATGAGCAGACGCCTTATTTCAGGACGCACCCGATGAGTGTTGAGCGTCAGGCATTTTTTGAAAAAAGTGCAAAAGAAAACAAAGGCTCGATTAATTCACCTTATGATCAGGATTTTGCTTTTGTTCAGGCAAAATTAACGGCTTTTTTGTTGCCTGAAAATCAAGTTTTGAGAAAATATCCCGATGCTCAGAAAACAGAGGAGGCCAAATATGCTCATGCGATTGTTGCGTTAAGGCAGAAAAATTTTAAGGAAGCTGAAGACTTACTTGATGAACTGATTGAAGCCTCGCCGAATAGACCGTATTTTTATCAATTAAAAGCCGAGGTTTTGTTTGAAAGCGGCAAAATTGAGGCAGCTGAAAAAAATTATCAGAAAACCCTTCAATTAAAGCCTGACGGGGACGAAATCATGCTTTCTTATGCGGCATGCGCTTTGGAAAATCCGAATCGAAAACAAAATTTAGGACATATCATTTCTGTTTTAAACAAAGCTCAAATCAGCCGTGAAACGCCAATCGGATGGCAGTTGTTATCAAAAGCTTATTATGAAAAAGGGCAAAAGGCCGACAGTTTGTACGCTTCGGCCAAATATTCATACATTATCGGAAATATCGAGGCGGCTAAATTGCAAATCAAAGAGGCGCAAAAGCTAAATCCTTCGGAGAGTTTAAGAGTAAAATTAAGTGATTTGGAATATCAAATAAAAAATTAAATTTTAATACCAAACAGCATACAATTTACACTCGTCTGCACCATCACACTGTGTTTTACACATATTGGTTATTTCATCGACTGTTATATGTTCAAGGCATTTTTTTGTGTTTCCATCACACACATTTTTCCCATAAAATATTTTCCATGACATTTGATTACCCACATCCTTTCTGGCATGTATTCTATAAATTTCATCGGAAAAGTTTTTGAAGATATTTATATAATTATAACAAACTTTTTGTGTAAAATCTGACTGTGGTAATATAATTCCTATAGCTTTCATTTGATCTTGAGAATAATGCTCGAACCAGATAGTATTGTGAAGAGAATCTTGAAAAGTAATTTCTTCTGTTGAGTTATCATCAGTCACTTTTTTATTTGGAATAACATTCCATGTAAAAGCGCCGAGAGCTTTAAGCTCTTCAAACATATTGAAACTAGCCTTATTTAGTTTGTCATTGTTAAAAATGGCAGTTGCCATTAAATAACTGATTTCATCAGTATGTTTATTTAGTTTGAGTTGCATCATTGCTTTAGAATAACCGCTTAAAGCACTTGCTGATAAAATACCTATAATTGCTAAAACGCCGAGCATTTCAACCATACTTCTACCTAACTGATTTTTTATTTTCATGTATTTTTCCTTTTTCAAAATAAAAAAAAATTCCAACCAAAATGCGGTCAGGGTGTTCATAAATCATAGCATGTAAAATGACTCTGGTGGCCTTTAGAAAAAATCCTGTACATCTACCACCAGCACCCCGACTCCGATTTCGGGGATAACGTGTTGTTTAAAACAAAAAAACAACACCAAAACACAGTGTTATCCGTCACTGCACATGCTAAAGACCTATGAAAGCCTTGCACCCATTTGTGGCACGTCTTAATTGAAGCATATTTTAAAAGTAATGTCAAAGAAAAATGTAGTTTTACTCAGAAATAAATTTGCGCCACATTTGAAGTGCGGTTTGTTTGAATTTATTGACTCTGTCTTTACCATACATTTGATCAAGTTTTTCAAAATATTTTTGATAATCTTCTTCAAATGTATCTTCGCCCGGGATTTCATCAACTTTAATGACATTAACTTTATAAGCCTGATGTATTTCGTCGCCGCTACATTCTGCAACCATAATCATCGGGGAATTTAATATTTTCGAGCGGATAATCGGCGGAATTGATTTCAAGAGATAAAAATCTTTATTGTTTCGACCTAAAATTGCCTGATTTCGGCCGTCATAAAAAAATGCGCCTCTGAAAACATAATCTGATTTTAATTGAATTTTTGCGATAACGCCTTCAACGCTTAAAAAGAATTCGGAAGATATTTTTTTGATTTCAGGATCTGACATTTGTTTAAGTGACTAAAATTTGAAAAGACTCTCACTTTCTTCCAAAAATTTACTGGCGGTATTATAACCGGTTTGCATAACGGAAGCCGCACTCAACGCGGCTTGTCCTACCGAATTGCTAAAAAGTTTTTGCATATGTCCTGACGGAATATGTGTCACCATATTAAAGATTCTGTTTAAAAAGCCGAGCATTTTTATCCTTTCTTTTTTTAAAATAGCATATTTTTTCGCTACATTCAATAAAAAAATAAAACCGCTGATTTCTCAGCGGTAGACGGTTTTTTTTAATTTTAAGGAGTTTAGAACATAATGATAATAAGCTTTAATTTAAGCCTTTTTAATGCCGAAAGCGGCAAACTTGCTGTTAAATTTAGAAACTTGACCACCGCTGTCAACCATACGATGAACACCCGTCCATGCCGGATGAGATTTCGGGTCAATTTCCAAATTCATCTTATCACCAGCCTTACCCCATGTGGTGCGCGTTTTGCACTCTGTGCCGTCTGTCATCACATAAGTAATCTCGTGATAATCAGGATGAATACCTTTTTTCATAACATATTTCTCCAAACAAAAAACTTTTCAATAACAAAATTTGCGTCACTATAACCTAATCAAATTCTATTTTCAAGCACTTTTTTAAAAATTATTTAAAAATATCGAAAATTTTTTGATTAAGATTAAAATTGGTTGCAATCAAGTGTCCTGTTTTGCGTACCTCAAGCAAATCTTCAACACGGATATCCGCTTGACCCGGGCAACGAATCGAGCCGCCTGCTTCTTTAATCATCAACAATCCTGCCGCGATTGAGCAAAAATGATTGTTTAAGCTGATTAAAGCATCATACTTGCCTGAAGCCAAATAAGCCAAATCAAGTGCGACGGATCCGCTGACACGTAAGTTGCCTGTTTTAACTAAAACAGAGTGATAAATTTTTGACAAGGCGTTTGCATCTTTATCAAAATTTGAGGTTGCGACAACAAGCGCCGAATCAAGCTCTTTGACGGATGAAACACGTAATCTCTCGTGGTTGCGATAACCTTCTTTGAAGACGCCGTTTCCGCTTTGAGCAAAGAATGTTTCATCTCTTGCAGGGTTATAAATAACGCCGCAAATAATTTCATCGTTTTCAACAAGGGCAACCGATATGGCAAAATCAGAATTGCCATGTGCAAAATTGATTAAGCCTTCAATCGGGCTGACGGCAAAATACGATTTACCTATCAGTTTATCCGATGTCGTCAAAACAGGGATGTCCGATCTGATTTTTGACAGTTCGACCTTTAAATTTTGTTCTAATCTCGTATACGAATTGAAAACAAAAGTTTTGATACTTTTAACCGAATTTTGCAGTTTTTCAAGCTCTGCAAAATCTCTGTCCAAAGAGGAACTCGACTTTTTGACCGCCTCAACAACGGAGGTCAAAAGAGGGGATATATAAGCCATTATTTTGCTCTTTCAACATAATTAACTTCTGTCGTGCCGACAACAATCTTTTCACCGACGCCGATAAAGGGCGGAACCATAATGCGGACGCCGTTATCCAAAATGGCGGGTTTATAAGACGAAGCCGCCGTTTGACCTTTGATGACAGGTTCTGTTTCAACAACCGTGCAAACCACCTGTAAAGGCAATTCAACCGAAATCGGACGGCCGTTGATGTGTGAAATGCGCACCACCATACCATCGGTCAAAAACGGGCGCGAATCGCCTAAAATATCGGACGGCATTGTGAATTGTTCAAACGTTTCGTTTTCCATAAAAGTCAAGCCGTTTGAATCTTCAAACAAAAATTGGCAATCTTTGTCTTCAACCATCATTTTTTCGATCGTATCTTCCGTACGAAAACGCTCATTTGTCTTTGTACCTTCTTCGACGGCTTTCATCTCGACTTGCATAAATGCACCGCCTTTGCCGGGTTTGATGTGTTGAGCTTTGGTAATGGTCCAGGGTTTGCCTTTGTATTCAATCACCCAACCGATTCTGATTGCGCCTGCGAGTTGCTTCATTTTTTATATTCTCCTATTTACAATTTTAAAAATGATTATTTTTCTTATGGGAACATACACGAAGCAAATTTATTTTGCAAGCATTTTTTAAGCTTAATTTAAAAAAAGCCGCGATGGATTTTAAGTATCGCGGCTTAAAGTTCTTTTTTGTTGTGGTTTAAATCATTGCCATACCGCCATTGACATGAATTGTTTGACCGGTGATGTAAGCGGCTTCATCAGAAACCAAAAACGCAACCGTATTTGCAATATCCTGAGCCTCACCCAAACGTGCCTCGGGGATCTTGGCAAGCAAATTTGCCTTAACATCATCGGGTAGGACGTCCGTCATCGGCGTACGGATAAAGCCCGGTGCAACCGAGTTGACGGTGATGTTGCGCGAACCGACTTCTTGAGCCAAACATTTGTTCATTGCAATCATACCGGCTTTTGAAGCGCTATAATTAGCTTGTCCCGCGTTGCCCATAACGCCGACAACAGAAGCAATACCGACGATGCGGCCGAAACGACGCTTCATCATAGAGCGAATCACGGCTTTGGCAAGCTTAAATCCTGCCGATAAATTAACATCCAAAACAAGTTGCCAATCTTCATCACTCATCCGCATAAACAGATTGTCACGCGTCAGGCCGGCATTGTTGATTAAGATGTCGATTTGGCCGAATTTTGCCTCAACATTTGTCACTAAATTTTTGATTTCTTCGGCATTTGAAAGGTTTGCCATAAAACATTCAACATTTGAGCCGAGTTCGGCTTTTAATTTTTCCATCCCTTCGGGGCGCATATCGGTCAATGCAAGTGTGGCCCCTTGGGCGTGCAATGTGCGTGCGATTTTATCACCTAAACCGCCTGATGCGCCGGTGATTAAAGCAACTTTATTATCCAATCGAAACATATATTTTTTCCTTTCTTTTATGGGGTTATAAATTATTTGCGAGTTCTTCAATTTCTTCTTTTGTATGCGGCGCTGTGGCGTAGATATCCTTATAAGCGCGCTTGAACATGCCTGTTAAAACGGCGGACGGGCCGAGTTCTATCACATCCGTCACATTATTTTGGCTTAAAAATTCCATCGTTTCACGCCAACGTACGGTTGAAGTCACTTGAAAAACAAGATTGCTCTTGATTTCGTCTTTATCTGTTGCGGGTAAAGCTGTCACGTTTTGAATAAGTTTGATTTGAGCATTATTTGAGGGTTCTGTCTTCAAAACCTTTTGCATCGCGATTTGAGCCGGTTTCATCAACGGGCTGTGAAACGGGCCGCTGACATTTAAGAAAACGGCTTTTTTTGCTCCGAATTCAGGCGCAATTTGAACAGCTTTTTCAATTGCTTTTAAATGTCCGGAAAGGACGACTTGGCCTTGCATGTTGTCATTGGCGGTAACGCAATAATTGTCTTTATCCGATGCGGCTTCAATCAAACCGTTGATATCATCAATTGACACACCGAGTACGGCTGCCATTGCACCTTTTCCCGCAGGGACGGCTTTTTGCATGGCCTCGCCACGAATTTTAAGCAGTTTTGCCGTGCTTTCAAGTGAAAAGACACCGGCGGCGCAGGCTGCCGAATATTCGCCCAAAGAGTGTCCGGCGACAAATGAAATTTTATCTTTAATATCAATGCCGAATTCTTTTTCCAGAACGCGCAAAGTTGCTATCGATACAGCCATAATGGCCGGTTGAGCATTTGACGTCAGCGTCAATTCCCGCTCATTTCCCGAAGTCATTAAATCAAATAAATGCTGGTCAAGTGCATCGTCAACTTGATCAAAAACATCTTTTGCCGCCTTAAAATCACGATAAAGCTCCAACCCCATACCGATGTGTTGAGAACCTTGTCCGGGAAAAACAAAAGCATATTTCATTTTCGTTCAAAAAAAACCTTTTTATTAATTATTTATTCGGAATTTAGAGGTATTTTAGTCAAAAGTCAAGTTATATATCGACACATATCAAAAGGTAAAAATGTTAGACTTAAAAAAAATATCGGTTGTGACGATTATCAATTCAGGCACACGCTTTTATGTGACGGCGATTAAGTCATTTATGTATCAGACATATAAAAATGCCGAATGGATTATTATCGACAACAGCGCTCGAAATTTAATCGCCTCAAAGATCGACAGATACATGCAAAAAGATGAGCGTATCAGATTTTTTTATAATGAAATTCCTTTAAGCAGACCGGAAGTTTTGAAACAGGCTTTTAATGCGGCGCAAGGGAGTTATATCGCTTTTTTGGATCCGCAAGATTATTGGGTGATTGATAAACTTTCGCGACAAATTGCTTTAATGATGCGTTTTGGTGCGCCGATGTCGCATACATCTTATGCATTTGCTGACGATAAATGTCATTTGTTGCCGATCGGGTGTTATCATGCCGAAGGAGAACTTAATTTATTAAACTATAAGATAAAAAATCCCGTTTCCGTTTCAACACTGATGTTAAATAAAGACCGTGTTGCGATTGATTTTTCAAAGTATGAAGAAGGTGAAAATTCTGATTTAATGACTTTCTTTTTGAAAAACGGGGTTGTTTCAACCGGTACAACCGATGTTATGACCTTGTGTCGACCGATTTTTGATAGAAAAACGCAATCTAAAATGGATGATATGATTCGTCGTTTAATGATTTCAAATCCGGATGATAAAACAACGGCGCTTCGTGTTGTGGAACATCATGCATATGGCGCGCTCAATGTTGAAGGCTTAAAACTTGACCCGAATATTTGTATCGGGCATGATGTGATTGCAAGTTTAAATCGTTTAAGAAACTTTAAAATATAACGGATGAAAAAAATGGCAAAAAAAACAAAGAAAAAAGAAACAAAGCTCGGTAATTTTTTGAAAAGAACAATGGGCATTTTATTGATTGCCTTTACGATTGTTTTTTATCTTTCGGTTATCTCTTATCATCCGGAAGATCCGAATATCAACAACTTGAAAGAAGGTGTTGTTCAAAATTGGTTTGGTCTTTTTGGGGCAAATATCGCACATGTTTCGATTTACTTTTTCGGGATTTGTCTTTTGATTTTAATGCCTGTGGTCATGTTGTGGGGATATAAATTGGTCAGATATAAAATTGTCTTGCTTTTTAAATGGCGTTTATTGGCTTTTATTTTAGGGCTTATCAGTTTAGCACCGATTTTATCTATCATATCCGAAAAATGCCTTAAATGCGGTTTGAAAGGTAATAACTTCGGTGGAATTGTCGGGCAAAAAATACTCGGTATTCTCAGCACTTTTTTATCTCGTGCACATTTCGAAGCGTATCGAGAAGCTATTATTTCAGGCATTTTGGGAGTGTTGTTTTTTTCGGCCTTTAATCTTGCAATGGGTTTGACGTTTAAGAGTTGGTATCATTTATTTAAAAAAATCGTTTTGAGCATTTATCGTGTATTTGCTTTTATATATGCCGGCATCTATAAAATCTTTTGTCTCATCAGAGGCAAAAAGCCGCATAAAAATAAAAAGATTAAGATTGAGCCTAAATTAACCTCAAAACCAAAGGTTGAAAAACAAAAAGAAAAACCGGTGCAAGCCAAATCCGTTGTGGTTTCTCAGAATAAAAATTATCAATTTCCGAGTATTGATTTGCTTTCTCGTCCGAAAGATAAAGGAGGCAATGAAGTCAGTCAAAAAGATTTGGATACGACGGCTCGTGCACTTGAGGGCGTTTTGCAAGAGTTTGGTGTTAACGGTGAAATTGTTGCGGTTCGTCCGGGGCCTGTTGTGACGCTTTATGAGTTTAAGCCGATTGCGGGCACCAAAACGGCACGTGTCATCGGTTTGGCCGATGACATTGCACGCTCAATGTGTGCTATTTCCGTTAGAATTGCCGTTGTGCCGGGAACGGATACAATCGGTATCGAAATTCCAAACAAAAATCGTGAAACCGTTTGGTTTAAAGATTTAATTGCCGACGAAACCTTTAAGCAATCAAAAAATACATTAAATGTGGCGTTGGGTAAAGATATCGGCGGGCAAAATATTTATGCCGATCTGGCTAAAATGCCGCACTTGTTGGTTGCAGGTACGACCGGTTCCGGTAAATCGGTCGGTGTGAATTCAATGATTTTATCGCTTTTATATAAAATGACGCCTGAAGAATGCAAAATGATTATGATTGACCCGAAAATGCTTGAATTTTCGATATATAATGATATTCCGCACCTTTTAACGCCTGTTATTACGGATCCGGCAAAGGCTGTCGTCGGTCTCAAATGGGCGGTTTGCGAGATGGAACGGCGTTATCGTAAAATTTCGGATTTGCACGTGCGCAATATTTTCGGCTACAATCAAAAATTAAAAGAGCTTAAAGAAAGCGGCGAAAAAGTGATGAAGACGATACAGGTCGGTTTTGACGGTGAAACAGGAAAGCCGATATACGAAACTCAAGAGCTTGATTTAACGCCGATGCCTTATATTGTGATTGTTGTCGATGAAGTGGCGGATTTGATGATTATGGCTCGAAAAGAAGTTGAGGCTGCGATTCAAAGACTGGCTCAAAAGGCCAGAGCTGCCGGTATACACCTGATTATGGCAACGCAACGTCCGTCTGTTGATGTCATCACAGGTGTGATTAAAGCTAATTTCCCCTCACGTATCAGTTTTCAGGTCACGTCAAAATTTGACAGTATGACGATTTTGGGTGAAAAAGGTGCGGAACAGTTGCTCGGTATGGGCGATATGTTGTTTATGTCAGCCGGTTTGCGTCCGCAGCGTGTTCACGGTAGTTTTGTTAAAGACAGTGAAGTTGAAGCTATTGCGGAATTTTTAAAGACACAAGGCACGCCGGAATATATTGATGAAATTACCGAAGGCCAGTTGGATAGCAAAGATGCGGGACCTGTTTTTGACAATACGGCAATCGGCGGAGCAGACGCTGATTTGTACCGGCAGGCTGTTGAAATTGTTCGAAATGATAAAAAGGCTTCGACAAGCTATATCCAGCGTCGTTTAAGAATCGGCTATAATCGTGCCGCGGCATTGATTGACAGAATGCAAGATGATGGGATTGTCGGTCCGGCCGATCATGTCGGAAGGCGTGAAGTTATCGGTTAAAATATGACTAAAGATAAAATTGCTTTAATGGGTTATTGGTGGTATAATGAGTATATTATTTGAGGATAAAAAAATGAAAAAATCGAATGAATATGGTCGTTCAATGATAGAGATGCTCGGTGTTCTTGCGATTATTGCAATGCTTTCCGCCGGTGCACTTTCCGGTTATTCAAAAGCAATGCGTCGTCATCGCTTAAACGAAATGATTTCGCAAACAGCTCAGATGGTTGTCAATATTCGTTCTTTTTACGGCAACCAGGATTCGTATGAGACACTTGATGAAAATACGGCTGTTCAATACAATATTGTCACACAGCGCATGATTGGTGAAAACAGCACGCTTTACAGTCCTTATCACGGGCGGATCAATTTTTCGCTTGATGCGGCTGTTGAAGGCGGGCCGGATAAAACGGCATTTGTCATTACATATCGTGATTTGCCTGTTGAGGCCTGTATCGGTATGGCGCGCACGGATTGGGGACATGGTGAAAAATATGGTTTTCTCGGGCTTTCGGTCGGTGCAGATGATGCTGATCCGTCTTATCCTTTGCCGCCGACGTCGTATTTTACGACCAATAAACAGATGGCGCCTTTAACAATGCAAGAAGCAATTGAACATTGTGCGGGGACGACGCCGAATGCATCACGCAGTACGGTTGCCTTAAAATTCTTTTAATTGTGTAGAATCAGATGGACTTGATACTTAATACCTTGCAACGTTTCGGTCAGTTTTTATCAGAGCCCGAAACGCTTCGGATTTTTGTATCCAATCGCTTTTTGATGATTTTGCTTGTGATTTTTTTACTCAAAATCAAATATAAAACTTACAGCAACATTTATTTAAGTGCGCTGGTTAATATTCCGGGGACTTTATTGCACGAAACGGCGCATTTTATTACAGGTCTTGTCTTAAATGCACAACCGACGAAATTTACGATTGTTCCGCAAAAACGGATAGACGGGTATGTGATGGGCAGTGTCGGTTTTAGAAATATTCAATTTTATAATGCGTTGCCGTCGGCTTTGGCGCCTTTATCATTGCTTGTCATCGGATATTTTTTTAATAAATGGTTTTTTGAAAATGTGACCTTAAACTATTTAAATTATATCGCCTATATTTTTTTACAAACCGTCATTATTGAAAATGCTTTGCCTTCAGCGCAGGACTTTAAGGTTGCATTTTCAAAGCCCTTGGGTATTTTGTTGTATGGTTTTATCTTTTTTCTGCTTGTTCTTTATTTTTAATGATTTTTGATTTTTTTATTTGACTTTTGATATTTTTTCTGCCACAATACAAATGTAACCAAGATGGTTGCGGTGTCTAGTCGACACGCCCTAAATGTAAACTCCTTGTTCGGGAGTTCTTGAAATAAGCGCTATATGCGACGAATAAAAGAGACTGAATTTAGGCAGTTGACTAGCTCCCACTTTGGAATTTTTCTAAAGTGATTTTTTTTAGTTTTGCCGTTTTTGAATCCTCCCCCGGAAAAGGGGAGGCTCAGAGAGGGTGATAGAAATAACATCAATATTCTATTAAAGGAGAAAAATTATGAAAAAAACAGTTTTGATTTTAGCCTTAATCACAAGTTTTAATGCACAAGCCGAAATTGCGTCAGGTGATGATTGTGGAACAAATTGTTATTGGTCAATATCAGATGACGGGACTTTAAGTGTCTTTGCCGGCGAAGATAATGAAGGAAAGGGGTCTATCGGACATTATGGATTTAATCTTAATGACACATCTACAACAGCACCTTGGGGAATTTATAAAGAAAATATCAAAAATATTGAAATCAAAGAAGGTATTACTGATTTGGGTTATGATGCATTTGTTCGACTTTCAAGTCAAAATCCGATTGTTTTACCTCAAAGCATATCAACAATCAGCCAAAATGGTTTATATACCGTTCGTACTCCTGAGGTTATTATTCCAGATACAGTCACATCAGTCGGATTTCAGGCCTTTGCATGGTCAGGTATCTCACAGATTAATATTCCGCCTTCTGTGACAGAAATAGATCAATTTGCTTTCCGTGGTGCACCACTTAAAAATGTTGTTATTCCTGATACGGTTGAAAGTATAGCTGATGGTGCTTTTAGTTTTCCTTACCTGTTAACTCTGGTCATTGGAGAAAACACTCAGGTTGGCACTATTTTCAATTATGCCAGTGAACAACCTGATTTAAGCAAGCTGAAAATGTATTGTGGAGAAAATAATGCCTTAGAATGTACTGATGCCTTAAAAAATGTCGGCACAAATGATGAAAATATAGCAAATATCCTTCAAATTTACACCAAAGACGGCAACGGATTTTATCAAATCGATGACAAACTTTATGCGACGGCAGATTTGATGACCAAAGGCGCTGCTTGTGACAATGCGCAAAATTGCCAAGATATTTTAGATGCCGCATCACAAGGCAAGCCTTTTGAAGTCGGCGGCAAATATTATGCAACGCTTGATTTGTTTGCAAATAAAAAATCTTGTGAAAATCAATCTCAGTGTGAAGAAATGCTATCTGCAAGTAAACAAAACGCCCCCTTTATTGTCGGTGGCAAATTTTATGCCTCGCTTGATGATTTCTTAACAGGAAACTACGAAAGAAAGCGTATCTATACCGTCGATGAGGCCAATCGCGTTGCCGGAGAAAAAAACCGCGTATCGATTACGTATAGGTAAGTTGAGATTAACATCTTTTTTAACATTTTTTCATTTTTATGCTTGACAGGTGTGTTTTTTTTGTGTATTAAAGGCGGCAAGTGATGACCTTAAAGTCGTTGCTCTGTCCAAGACAGTAGGCGGATTTGATTTTTCAAAGACTTAATTTCCTACCGAGACGGAGGCAAAAAAGGTTTATTTAATAATCGTTTTTTTTCTCCCCATTTTAGGACAGGTTTGGTTGCCGTATTCAAAGGCAAGTGATTGTTTTTGTGTGCGGTATGGTAAAAATTTTTAGTGGAGACTTGAATAGTGAACCGCGATGAAAAGAAACAATTGCTCGACGAATTGCACGAGCTCTTAAACGGCTCCGAAATCGTTGTTATCTCGCATTATAAGGGATTGACGGTGGCGGAAGTTTCAGAACTCCGTGATGCTGTCCGCAAGGCAGGCGCCGGGTTTAGAGTGACAAAAAACCGGATTACTAAACTGGCTCTTAAAGGCAC
The DNA here is from genome assembly GCA_902767055.1 of uncultured Pseudomonadota bacterium. Classification (GTDB taxonomy): domain Bacteria; phylum Pseudomonadota; class Alphaproteobacteria; order RF32; family CAG-239; genus UBA1254. Next base: position 683 of record CACXFX010000160.1, on the reverse strand, counting down.
AAAATTTGAAGGCTTGGCCGATCTTTTCAAAGGTCCGACAGCGATTGCATTTGCATCAGATCCTGTCAGTGCTTGCAAAGCTTGTGTCAATTTCGCAAAAGATAATGAAAAGCTCGTCATCTTGGGCGGTGCAATGGGTGAAAATACTTTATCTCTTGATGAGATTAAGCGCTTGGCAACCATTCCGTCAATGGATGAACTCAGAGCCAAAATTATCGGTCTTTTGCAGGCACCGGGTGCAAAATTGGCTCGTGTCACAAAAGCTTACAGCGAAAAAGAGGCTGCTTAGAGGTTTTAGTTATTTAACAAAAAGTTTTAATTTTATTTTATTGGAGAAAAAATATGGCAGATTTAGCCAAATTAGTCGACGAATTGTCAGCTTTAACATTTATGGAAGCTGCTGATTTATCAAAAATGTTAGAAGAAAAATGGGGCGTTTCCGCCGCTGCTGCTGTTGCAGTTGCTGCAGGTGGTGCTGCCGGTGGTGCTGCTGCGGCTGAAGAAAAGACAGAATTTGATGTCATCTTGGCCGAAGCCGGTGCTAACAAAATCAATGTGATTAAAGAAATTCGCGCAATTACACAGCTCGGTTTGAAAGAAGCCAAAGATTTGGTTGACGGCGCACCGAAGACAGTGAAAGAAGGCGCTCCGAAAGCTGAAGCTGAAGAAATCAAAGCTAAGCT
>CACXFX010000159.1 GCA_902767055.1 uncultured Pseudomonadota bacterium | reverse complement strand
GGAAGCGCGCCTGATGGCAGATATGGCATATTTCAAACTTTTGGATAAACCTTGGCCGTTGCCTGAGGTTAAGACAATCGTTGCCGGCAAAATCGCCGAGCCCGAAAAGCCGGAAAGCAAACACATTTTTTATAATGATATGTTAAGTGCTGCGGCAAAGATTGGTTAAAAAAAAGCCTGTGAAACAAAATCACGGGCTTTTTTTTCAGTACGATACATCCTTGAATTTTAATGTTTCAAAGAAGATGAAGATGTCTTTTTTTAAAGACATACTTTCAAGATACGCCAAATCATAATCCAATACCTGCTGATTATTCATCATTCGAGGTGAATTGATTTGCGCCCATCCGGTCAAACCGGGACGAACCAACACGCGCTTTTGCCAATTTTGAAAATGATCTCGATTTTTAACAACGTCATCTGGATACGGACGCGGGCCGATCAGGCTCATATCCCCTTTCAGAATGTTAAAAAACTGAACAAATTCATCAATATGCGTTTTTCTGATTATCAACCCGATCGGGGTGACGCGCGCATCGTCCATCTTTGTTATCGAAAAATCTCCGCTGACATACATTGAGCGAAATTTGTAACAAACAAATTCTTTGCCGAAAATGCCGATTCGTTTTTGCTTAAAAATGACAGGTCCTTTAGAGGTCAATTTGATAAGCGGTGTCAAAAACACAAACAAAATCGGTAAAATTGTCAGACAAACAAGCCCCGAAATAATGACATCTGCCAAGCGCCTTAATACAAAAAAGCAAGTACCTGGCAAACAATCATCATCGATGTTATTTTGAGCACAATAGATTTTTCGTTGGCGTCGTATCTTGATTTCATTTATCGTGGTGCATATTACAAAAATTTTAAGCACCAGACACAATACAAGTACAATTATAAAGGCCATAAAGCATAAAATTTGTTTCCTTTTTACGCTTTTTTGGCAGATTTGTCAACAAAAAACGCATCCTTGAATTAAAGAATGCGTTTTTTTAAGTTTAGCTTAGACGATAAATTACATATCGCTTGTGCGAACAACTGTCACAGCGCGACGGTTTTGAGCCCAAGCCGCTTCGTTGCTACCCAAAACGGCAGGTCTTTCTTTGCCGTATGAGATTGTCGAAATGCGGTCTGCATCAACACCGTGAGAAACTAAATATTCCTTAACGGCGTTAGCGCGGCGCTCACCCAAAGCCAAGTTGTATTCACGTGTACCGCGTTCATCGCAGTAACCCTGAACGATAACATTGACTTTTTTGTGACGTTTAGCTGTCAACCAGTCAACCTGTGTGTCCAAAACTTCTTGAGCATTCGGAGTCAAAGCAGAGCTGTCGAGTGCGAAGAAAACGCGATCTTCAGCATTTGCCATGAAATCACGAGCTTCTTTAGCCTCGCATTCGCTACCGCCAAATAAGCCGCCGTTTGAGCTCAATGATGAACAACCGGCCAACATAGCCATTGCACAAAATAAACCTAAGATTTTTTTCATATATTTTCTCCATATGGGTTTAATAACAAATCTTTCACGAACGATTCGCAAAAGGACTTAATTGCAATACAACTAATACAAGAGATAACTTAAGCAATAAAAGTAAATTTTTCAATAAGAAAATGAAAAAAATTCCACAAAAATATCACCGAAAGTTTTATTTTAAGCTTTAAAGCTGTGCATAATGCGTTTTTTTTCATTCATTAAAGGCATTTTAAACATTTTTTGATATAAAGCTCACCATTGATATTTCTATTTAAAATTAAAGGATAAGCAAAATGCAAACAGAAGTTTTATCAGATGCCGTGAGCTCCGCCTCAAATCCATCGCTTTGGGATATGGTTTGGGCATCCGATTCGATTACAAAAATCGTTATGATCGGCTTGATTGCCGCATCGGTTTGGTCTTGGGCAATTATTTTTGAAAAAATGTCGGCTTTGCGCCGAGTCAAACGCACCACCAAGAAATTTGAAGAAGCATTCTGGTCCGGCGGCTCGCTTGACAGATTGTATGAGGCCATCGGCAGCACGCCGCGTGACCCGATGTCGGCGATGTTTGTTGCGGCAATGAAAGAATGGCGTCGCACCAATATTATGAAATCCAAAACCGACAGAGGTCTTCGCGGTGTGTCGCTTCAACAACGAATTGAGAAAGCAATGATGGTGACCATGGATAAAGAACTTGATGATTTGGACAGACGCCTCGGTTTTTTGGCTTCAACCGGCTCGGTTGCTCCGCTGGTGGGTCTGTTCGGCACCGTTTGGGGCATCATCAACAGCTTTAACGCGATTGCCGTTACGCAAAGCAATTCGTTATCCGCTATGGCTCCCGGTATTGCCGAGGCCTTGTTTACAACGGCGTTTGGTTTGATTGCCGCAATTCCGGCCGTTTTGGCCTATAACTCGATTTCGAGCGACAATGACCGCTATGCCAAAAGGCTTGAAAATTTTATTGCCGAATTTTCTTCCATTTTATCGCGTGAAATTGATGATACAACGATTCGCGCCGAAATTGCCGGAGAATAAAAATGCAAAATTCGTTTCGCTATTCATCGCGCCGCCCCTCAAGACGCAACGCAACCATCAACATCACCAATTTAATGGATGTGATGATGGTTTTGCTTGTGGTCTTTATGGTTGCCGCACCCTTGATGACATCAGGCATTTCGCTGAATTTACCTAAAGTCGGCGGCAAGGCTTTTGAGGGCAAAGAAACCTCGATTAATATCAGCGTTGACAAAGAAGGCCGTTATTATATCGGCAAAACCGAGATTGAAGCCGATAAAGTCGTGGCTAAAGTCAAGGCGATTAAAGGCGAAAATGATGAAGCAACGATTACCATCTCGGGCGATACCGAATCGGCGTACGGTCGCGTCATTAATCTAATGGCACTTTTAAAAGAGGCCGGCTTTGAAAGGGTCGGATTAAAAACTGAGCCGAGGCCGTTAAGCAGAGGAAAATAAGCGTCCGATGAAGAAATATTTGTACAGATCAATCGCTTTGCATATCGCGGCATTTGTTGTGCTTGTGATTGATTTGCCGATGTTTCACAGACCGAAAATGACCTTAGGGCAAGCTCCGATTATTGTTGATCTTAAAGATGTCAAATTAGGTGAAATGACCAACCTGCCGCCCAAAGCCGTCTTCGGTGATGAAGAAAAAAAAGCAACGGTGACTGAAAAAACACCGCCGAAATTCACGAAAGAAGAAGCGGCGCCGAAACCTGAGCCGAAACCGGAACCTAAAAAAATCGAACAACCAAAAGAAAGTTTTGTCGCACCGGAGCCTGAAAAGAAACCCGAGCCTCAAAAAGATAAAAAACCGGATCCGAAACCGACGCCGAAACCTGAACCCAAACCCGCACCGAAACCGGCTAAGAAGCCCACGCCGAAGCCCGAGCCGAAGCCTGAACCTAAGCCCGCACCGAAACCGGCTCCGAAAACTCAAGACAAACCTCAAGAAGTCAAAACCGTCACAAACCCGTTAAAGAGTTTAATGGACAGTGTCAATGCCATGGAAAAGGAAATCGGTCAGCAAAATTCGCCTGCCGTGATTAAAACAGGCACCGAAGTTGCCAATATGGGCGTTGAAGGCGGCACAAACGGCTCATATTTTAGCGAATTGACTATTACCGAAACCGACGCAATTGCGGGAAGACTTCGCGAATGCTGGAATTTGGATCCCGGCGCACGCGGTATTGAAAATATGATTATCGAAATTCGTGCTTTCTTAAACCAAGACGGAACCGTAAGAGATGTCAAAATTGTCGATACATCAAGATATAATTCCGACCCGCATTTCAGGGCCATTGCCGAAAGTGCAAGACGCGCGGTTATTTCGTGCCAAAACCACAACAATGTCAACATCTATCGCATTTTTGCCGAAAAATACGCAGATAAATATAAGATGTGGAACACGCTTTTGTTAAAGTTTAATCCGATGGACGCCAGCGTGCAGTAAACTGCATAGGAAGTATTTTTTAAAAAACATATTGACTTGTATCAATATAAAATGTTATTGTTCAGACCAAATATCAAAACATTTAAAAAAAAGTAAGATGACGTATTGGAAATTTACAAATAAAAACACCTCGTGGATTGATAATTTACGGATTATGGTTTTCTTTGTTCTGGCCGTGTTTTTGCCGGACTTTGTTATCGGCCATATTTGCCATTTGCCGATTAAAATTGAAATGGTATTTCTTTTCGGTGTTATTTTATTTGGTTTATTACTCTCGGCAACAAATAAGTTCGTATTTTTGTTTTTTGTGTCGGTGATTGTTTTAATACAAATCATACAGCTTCATTTTATGGCTTATTTCGGCTCACCGATCGAACCTTCCAACATCATGAACCTGTTTCGTGAAACAAAAGATATTTTTGATGTCTCGTATTTAAAACACACATGGTTTGTTTTGCCGATACTTGTGGTGTGTTTCGGGGTTTTGATTTATTACTTTTTTAAATCCAAACCGATTAAAATTCCGTTTGTTTGGCTGATTTTGTTTTATTTGGCCGCGCACAAACCTTATCGAGCCTATAGCGAAACAAAAGGCATTTGGTATTTTCAGCCTTCATTAACAAGACCGAGTTTAAAAAACTCCATTTCAACTTTCTCATACTTTTTCTTTCAGTATTGGCCGAAAGGATATCAAAATTTAACCATTGAATATCAACCTTATGAATTAACGGATACCTCATCCGATGTCCAAAATATTTTGCTTATTTGGGGTGAAAGTTTATATGCCGGACATATGCCGATGTTTGGATACGAGCGCAATACTTTTCCCTTACTCAGTCATATAACCGAGCAAAAAGGTTGGCAAAAATCACTCGGTATTTCAGGCGGTATTGCAACGGCAACATCTACGCTTTTGTTTTTTAATGTTGCAAGAGAACCTGCAAATACAGACATTTTAAAGACACACGTCGCAAATTTATTTCAAGCCGCCAAAAACAAGGGATTTCATACATATTATCTTTCAAATCAGGAATCGCGCTTGACGATGGGATTGCAAACATCTGCCATTGACGAAATTATTACAAATGATACCAATCCGATTTATTTTGCAAAATATAAAGATGAAGGTCTGATTAATATACTTAAAGAAAAGGGATTAAAAGGAAAAAAGAATTTTATCGTGCTTCACATGCGTTCGCCGCATTCTCCTTACGAAAACAGGTATAAAGGAAGAGAGGCGGAATTTGAAAAATATACACCGGCCGCCACAAGCAAAGATCGTTTTGAATATGAAACAAACACATATGACAATGCGCTTTTATATACGGATATGGTTATTTCTCAGATGGTGCAAAGTTTTGAGAAACTGGCTTTAGGCACAAATTATGATATTTTTATTACGGCAGATCATGGTCAACTTTTTGATTATCAGGGTATGTGGGGACATAACAATTTAGTGCTTGAGCAAGCTAAAGTTCCGTTTTTTGTAAAAAGCTTTGAGATAAAAGATTTACCTTCCGTTATTTCGCATTATCAGATAGGCAAACTTATTTTAACACAAATAGGCTTTGAGCTTAAAAACAAAAATGAGAATAACAATACTTATTATCTGCATGGCAATAATATTGACTTTCCGTACGATTTTATTGAATATCGTATTGAAAATGAAAACGTCATCTTTAACAAACTCGATAATACAAAAAATTTATTGCCGAAGTCATCTGAAAAATAGTATCGGCCGGACCGTTTTTTAATTAAACAGCATCAGTGAAACAGCGACGATAAAAGCAATAATGCCGACCATAATGATATGTTTCCTTTCAAAATCGATCATATTTAAACTCAATAAAAAAGGCTGATAGCGACGGCAAAAATCAAAACCGCCAAAATAATGATGTGCCAAAGTTTCATTTTCTTTCTCCTTGCTTTCAAGGATATAATCATCAAAAATAAAAATTAAAGAGAAAAAATTTTATTTTTTTTTAAAAATTGTACTGGATTTATGTCGAAAAATGTGGTATAAAGATTCTTGGTTTGAAAATATAAACTTTTAGTATAGGGCAAATTTAATGGCAAAAAAATTACCGACTGTTTCTTTTAATTCCGGCGAGTATGTTGTTTATCCCTCTCACGGCGTGGGCAAAATTTCGGATATTTCAAAACAAAATATTGCCGGTACGGAACTTGAATTATTGGTCGTTAATTTCGACAGAGATAAAATGACTTTACGCATTCCTCTTGCAAAGGTTGCCAATGTCGGACTTCGTAAAATTTCGGAGCCTTCGACGATTAATACGGCTTTAGAAACCTTAAAAGGCAAGGCAAAAGTCAGAAAACTTATGTGGTCACGTCGCGCTCAGGAATATGAAAATAAAATCAATTCCGGCAATCCGGTTGCTGTCGCCGAAGTCGTTCGCGATTTATATCGACGTGAAAATTTGGCCGAGCAATCATACAGCGAGCGCCAGATTTATGAACAAGCTTTTGAACGCTTGGCTTCGGAAGTTGCTGTTTGTGAAAACACATCGATTGAAGATGCAAACAAAAAATTGCTGTCTATCTTAGCAAAATAAATACCGCTAAAATTTTACAAGGCCGGAAAAACCGGCCTTTTTTATTGTTTATTTATATGGCGGTTTATCAAGCCCTTTGGGCGAATAGGTAAAAACTTCCGCTCCGCCTTTGACCACACCGAGCGAATGCTCAAACTGTGCGGATAAACTTTTATCACGCGTCACGGCAGTCCATCCGTTTGATAAAATCAAACCGTCTTTTTTGCCTGTATTAATCATCGGTTCAATCGTAAAGAACATCCCTTCTTCCATCACGGGTCCCGTTCCCTTGACACCGCAATGCATCACATTCGGCTCATCATGAAAAACCTTGCCCAAGCCATGTCCGCAAAACATATCAACCACGCTGTAGCCGTAATGATGGGCATATTCTTCAATAACGGCTCCGATATCGCCGAAATGCGCCCCCGGGCGAACAACATCAATCCCGCGCATTAAGCACTCATAGGTCACTTCGCAAAGCCGTTTGGCTTTAATCTTCGGCTCACCGACGTAATACATGCGGCTTGTATCTCCGTGCCAACCGTCAACAATAACGGTCACGTCAATATTGGTGATGTCACCGTCCATAAGCTTATGTTCTTCATCCGGAATGCCGTGGCAAATCACGTGATTTGTCGAGATACACACCGTTTTGGGATATCCGTGATAACCAAGACATGCAGGCACAGCCTTATGATCAACAATAAACTGGCGGCATAAATCATCAAGCTTGCCCGTTGTCACACCTGGGACGACATAAGGCGTGATAAAATCAAGACACTCAGCGGCCAAAAGACCAGCTTTTCGCATACCTTCAAAATCTTCTTTTTCGTATATTTTAATCCCGTTTTTCTTTGACATCTTTGAAACCTTTCATTTTTTTTGGTTTTCTAACACGCCAAAGCGCCAAAGTCAACAAGTGATCTTAAAAAAAATTATTTATATTTGATTTTGACTGTATTAACTTTACCGGCAACAAAGTTTGCCTCTTCTATCGTATAGATACGGCGCCGGTCATAATTGCCTTTCAAAAGTGCATTGATATCCTGATATGTCTTGCCGTTATACTTTAACATATATTGACCATCACTTTGGATAAACATATCGCAGCTTGAGCCTTGACAAATACCTTTGTTTTGCAAAACATCACGTTTGCACTCGTTTAATTCTTTCTTGCAGATATTTGTGCCGCCGGTCATATCCGTACCCGAAAGATAATACTTGTCATCTAAAATATATACGCCGCCTTGAATATCGTAAGGGACAACCGTTGCATTCTCGCCTTGTCCTTTATCCGCACAATTAAAGTTACTCAAGCAATAAATTTTGGCTTCATGAAATGTTCCGTCAGAATATTTATCAATAAAAATAAATGTACTGTCCGGATGCGTTAATTCCGGCGTGCCTTCAATGACAAGATTTTTTATGCCGCTGTTCGAAAAATTATATTCTCCCATCCGTTCTACCGAGCTTGGTATCACTAAGCTTTCAAGTTTTCCGGTGTACTCAAAAGCGCCGCCGCTAATGATTTTAACCGTATCCGAGATTTTAACATCCGTTAATTCCCGTGACCACAAAAATGCCCATGTTCCGATTTTTGTAATACCATCAATATTGACCGTTTTGACAAGAGATTCGCCTTTAGAGCTGGCGGGTCCCCAAGGCGCCGCATTGCCTTTACTGTAATTAAAATCACTCATCTCTCCGGTTCCGCTGATTTCCAAGTGCCCGTCTTCGTATAGATCATAATGACAATCGGCATCCGTTGCACCGCAGCTACCACTTTGGGAGATTGTACCATCATAAGCTGACAAGGCAAACGGCATTATTGCAAAATTGAAAATTAAAATATATCGTTTCATATTATTTCTCCTGTTTTCTATATTGTCATAAAAAAATCACTTTGAAAAATATCCAAAGTGGGAGCTATACGAACTGCCTAAATCCAGTCTGTTTTATTCGCGCAAAATGCCTTATCTCAACAACTCCCGCAGAAGGAGTGAAACATTTAGGAAGTGTCGTATAACACCGCAACCGCTTCCGGTTACATTTTTATCATAACAGAAAAAAAATAAAATGTCAAATATAAATTTCGTTTTGAGTCTATTCAAACCGCTTAATACAGCGCTGTAATACCTTGCCGGCAAAGCTCAGAAAAAACAGGTTTATTTAATCCCAAATCTTGAATAACCGCTTTTGGAGAAAAATCACCGTTTAGTTTGTTAAAACTAATTTTAGAGTTTTTAACGGTTTTCAAAATTGCACTCGGCAATTTTGACTGTCCGATACAAGAAGAAAGATATACAAAAACTTCATCATTGTCTTTTAAGTTCTCCACAGCAAGTTTTCGTGCTAAAATATTGAGCGAAACATCGGCTTTGCTTGCATCTTTTGCCCAAGGCGAACCGCCGCCGACGGGACAAACCGTGCTATAAAAATCACATGCAAGCTTTCGCCCCGTTATACCGCAATCGGCAACCGCACTGTGACATCGATAATCACCCGTCCCGTTGATAATCAATTCTTGCGGAACTGTACCCAAAACATTTGCAACAAATGCTCTTAAATCTTCGTTTTCGAGCATCGGCACGGCAACAATTGCCGTTTGAACACCGCCTTGTTCATCAAGCGTGATTTGTGTTTTGATATCAAGTCCCAAATGATCTGAATTTAATGCTTTTTGATAAAGTGCAGCATTGAGCTTTTTGGCCAAAAAAAGCTCACGCGGAATAAACGAATCGCCCTTACAGGCATAACCTGCAAAAACGCCCTGATCGCCCCAGCCGCCTGCTTTAACACCTTGTAATATTTCGCATGATTGACAACCAATCAGATTGATAATTTCAAGTTTTGAAATTTCAATGGCATTTTGCCCCCAAATTTTTTCATAACGCTCATCATAGCCGATTTGACGAACGGCATTTTTTACATCATTTTCAAGATTTTTCAAATTGACGTTGCCGCATATTTCACCGCCTAAAACAACCCTGTTGCCTTTGATCATCACTTCAACGGCATATTTGACATTCAAATCCTGTTCAAGTAGTCGGTCGAGAATATATTCTGAAATGAAATCAGCGGTTTTATCGGGGTGCCCCAAAGACACAAATTCTGCTGTTTGAAACATATTAAAATCTCCTGTTTAGTCCGTTTATGGTGCCGGACAAGTCGGTTAAATCCACACATCGCGACGGATACTACTTTTCAAATCACATGTCAAGTAATATTATTAAAAAAATGAAGAACCACTTGGAAAATCCGGTGGTTCAAAGCATTTGATGTTATCAATCAGGCCTTAAATTATGAGATAAAAACAGACCTAATTTGCATAGCCGCTGAAATCAAAAACAACCG
>CACXFX010000158.1 GCA_902767055.1 uncultured Pseudomonadota bacterium | reverse complement strand
TTAGGCAGTTTATCAAAATCAGGTGTTTCCATTTTTTTTGCGTCCGAATTAAAATTGATATACGCTTATATGTGCACCATTTTTATTCAAAACGTGCAAAAAATTTTTTTATCCTGTTAATTGTGGGGATAATTTTTAGAGGTATTTAATCGACACGCGGTTGATAACATCAAATGCGCAAATTTGCCTGCGGCATCAGACAAAATGTGTTTCGATGACGAATAAAAAAACGTTGTAACGTATAAATTTTTCTTGATAAATCAGATGAAATGTATCATATTGAGCACAATAAAAAACACGAAAGATAATTAAAAAATGAAAAAAGAAGAAAAGAAAAAAGAAAGTTTGTTTGATACGATTAAAACCATCGTGTATGCTATTTTGCTTGCGATGCTCATCAGGAGTTTGTTTTTTGAGCCGTTTCGTATCCCTTCGGGGTCAATGTATCCGACGTTGGAGGTCGGCGATTATCTTTTTGTTTCTAAATATACATACGGCTATTCGCGCCACTCGTTTCCGTTCAGCCTGGCGCCGATTAAAGGGCGGATTTTCGGTCGGCTTCCCGATCGGGGCGACATCGTTGTTTTCAAATTTCCGAAAGACAATCGCACGGATTTTATCAAACGTGTCATCGGGCTGCCGGGTGATACCGTTCAAATCAGTCGCGGGCGTTTATACATCAATGATAAGCTTGTGGATCGCGATTATAGGGGTAAATATATTTTAGATGAATATGTTGTCAGGCCTGAAACATATCAGGAATACATCGAAACATTACCGGGTGGTGTGAAGCATCCTATTTTGGAGCTTTCCGATTATGAAAAACGTGTTGATAATACACCGAAATTTGTTATTCCCGAAGGGCATTTTTTTGTGATGGGGGACAATCGCGACCGCTCAGATGACAGCCGTGTGCATGTCGGGTTTGTGCCGCTTGAAAATTTGGTCGGTAAAGCGCGCTTTTTGTTCTTTTCACACAGCGATAAAGGCAAATGGTACAAGCCTTGGACGTGGCCGAAAGCCATTCGTTGGAAACGGATTTTCAATGTTTTAAAATAAAGGCGCTTTGATGAAAAATTTAGAAGACATATTGGCTTATCATTTCAAAGACAAGGATTTGCTCGAAGAGGCTTTGACGCACAGTTCTTTGACGGGTGATGTCAAAAAAAATTATGAGCGGCTCGAGTTTTTGGGTGACAGAGTTTTAGGTGTCGCCATGGCGCATTTGCTTTATTTTACGTTTTCAGACGAGCCGGAAGGCGCGCTTTCTCCGCGTTTTGTAAAGCTTGTGCGCAAAGAAACCGTGGCCGAAGTTGCGCGCGAATTAAAGCTCAATGAGTTTATCAAAGCAACGCCTGCCGATTTGGCCTTTAACGAAAACGTTTTGTGCGATGTGATGGAGGCTGTTATCGGGGCAATCTGTCTTGACGGCGGATTTGAAAAAGCGATTGATTTTGTGGATAAGCATTTTAAAAAACATATCGAAAAATCCGCAGAGCCCGAGCGTGATGACAAAACCGTTTTGCAGGAAACGGCACATAAGTTTTTAAAAGCGCATCCGGTGTATGAAGTTGTTAAAAAAGAAGGCTCTGAACACAATCCGATTTTTTATGTTAAAGTCAGCGTTGAAAAAGGCGGCTCGGCTTTCGGAGAAGGTAAAAGCAAAAAATCGGCCGAACAGGCTGCCGCTGCCGAGTTGTTGAAAATTTTGGAAGCAAAATATGGAAAAAAATGAGCTCAATACACGCGCCGGATTTGTCAGCCTGATCGGTGCGCCAAATGCCGGAAAATCAACAATTACAAATCATTTTGTCGGTTCAAAAGTGTCGATTGTGACGCCGAAAGCGCAAACAACACGCACAACGCTCAAAGGTATCGGTATCATCGGGCAAACGCAAATCATTTTTTTAGATACGCCGGGGATTTTTGCCCCGAAGCGCCGGCTTGATCGCGCGATGGTTGAAAGTGCGTGGGGCGGTGTTAAAGACGCGGATATTGTGGTTTTGGTTGTCGATGCAAAGCGTGGTTTTGATGATGAAACAAGGGCGATTATCGCCAAGCTGAAAGCCGATAAAATCAAGGCTGTTTTGCTTTTAAATAAAACGGATTTAATCAAAAAAGAAAAATTGCTTGATTTAAGTGCCGAGTTGAATGCCGATTTTGATTTTGAAAAGACGTTTATGGTTTCGGCCTTGACAGGTGAGGGGCTTGATGATTTTTATGCTTATTTGGCAGATGTTTTGCCCCAATCGCCGTGGTTTTATCCCGAAGATGAAATGTCTGATATGCCCTTAAAGCTTTTGGCCGCCGAAGTGGTCAGAGAAAAGCTCTTTTTATATTTGCACGACGAGCTGCCTTATGCCTTAACCGTAGAGCCGGAATTGTGGGAACGACGCGCGGATAATTCCGTTAGGGCCGAAATGACGATTTATGTCGAACGGGATAATCAAAAAATCATTGTTCTCGGCAAAGGCGGGCAGATGATTAAAAAAATAGGCCAGACGGCGCGCAGCGAGCTTGAGGATATTTTAGATGAGCGCATTCATCTGTTTTTGTTTGTCAAAGTGCGCGAAAATTGGGGCAATGACCCGGCAAGATACAATATTTGGAATTTAAACTATCGCGCTTAAAGATTAATTTTATATTTGACATTTATCCTTTTTTATGTGATACTTATGTTCAGGTAGCCAAGGAAACTTTGCTATCGAGTGCCTGAAACGGGCGCGGAGCTTTCAACGGCTCACTATCTAGAGATACCTGAAATGGTATCCTGTAAAGGATGCTTTTTTGGTATTCAAATCCCCGCATTGGCCGGGGAGCTTACGGTGAATGTACAAGCTTTATCAAGCTAAAGACCGCAAGAGTCATTGCTCTAGATATGATTGTTGAACTCCCCGTCGCTCTTAAAAGGTGCGGCTTTTTT
>CACXFX010000157.1 GCA_902767055.1 uncultured Pseudomonadota bacterium | reverse complement strand
TTGTTTGAATCCAAAAACTTTTCAAACGCCGCTTTATCGTCTGATTTAACCCAACGTGCGGTATAATATTGCGTCGGCTCAAAAATCACCGGAATATTAAATTCCGTACGAATTCTGTCAGCCATCACTTCAAATTGCAAAGCTCCGACCACACCGACGACCCATTCCGAGCCGACATTCGGCTTAAAAATACTTGCGCCGCCCTCTTCGGCAATCTGTAAAAGCGCATTGGCAAGATGTTTTGATTTCAACGGGTCTGTCGCCCTGACCGATTTCAACAGTTCCGGCGCAAATGACGGGATACCCGTAAAATGCAAATTTTCGCCTTCGGTTAAAGTATCGCCTATTTTTAAAACACCATGATTGGGAATACCGACAATATCACCCGCATAAGCATCTTCGGCAAGTTCACGTTCCTGAGCCAAAAACATCACCGGCGTCGGTACTTTGATTTCTTTTCCGGTTCTGACCTGTTTTAAGCCCATACCGCGCTTAAAATGCCCGCTGCAAATACGCATAAAAGCGATACGATCGCGATGCTTCGGGTCCATATTGGCCTGAATCTTAAAAACAAAACCCGTTACTTTCGGCTCCGAGGCCAAAACTTCACGTTCCAAAGCTTTTTGCGGACGCGGCATCGGTGCAATCTGATGCAATCCCTCTAAAATTTCCTGAACACCGAAATTATTGATGGCACTGCCGAAAAAAACAGGCGTTAAAGCACCGGCAAGATACAAATCCAAATCAAATTTCGGGCAAAGCTCCTTGACCATCTCAATGTCTTCTCTAAGCTTTTTAACGGCATGCGGCGGCAACAATTTATCAAGCTTTTCGTCATCAAGCCCTTTACATGTTTCAATAACCGTATTGATTTGCGATTTATCGCCTGTCTTTTGCATCAAAATCAATTGGTCACCCAAAATATCATAACACCCCAAAAAATCTTTACCTGACCCAATCGGCCAACTCAACGGCGTCACATCAAGCGCAAGCGTTTTTTCAATATCATCAAGCAAAACAAACGGGTCTAAACCTTCACGGTCCAGCTTATTGATAAATGTCAAAATCGGGATATTGCGCAATCTGCAAACTTCAAAAAGCTTTTTGGTCTGCGTTTCAATACCTTTGGCCGAATCCAAAACCATGACGGCAGAATCAACAGCGGTCAACACGCGATACGTATCTTCCGAAAAATCCTCGTGTCCCGGCGTATCCAAAAGATTAAACGTGATACCTTTATATTCAAAAGTCATCACCGAAGAGGCCACCGAAATACCGCGCTCCTGCTCAACTTTCATCCAGTCGGAATGCGCACGCCTGTTTTCACCGCGCGCCTTCACGGCACCGGCCGCATTAATCGCTCCACCGAACAATAAAAGTTTTTCGGTTAACGTTGTTTTACCGGCATCAGGGTGCGAAATAATCGCAAACGTCTTACGCGGATTGATTTTATTTTCTGCCATAACAAGCCTCATTTCACATCAAATTTTGCCGGCATATTACAAAATCAAAACAAAATTTGCAAGCATTTTATAAAAGCACAAAAAAAATATTTAAAACTTCAGATAAGAAAGATAACTTTTCTAAATCAGCCGGCCAACCATATAAACGATTATTTGACCATATCCATCAAACGTTTTTCGTTTTTCATCAACTCTTCGGCCTGTTTTTGCACGCTCATCACGTTATAAATTTCGGAGTATTGATAATCCGTTTTATCCGGTTTGATATTGATATCCGAAAAATCAAAAAATGAAGCGAACAGCATTCCCATCCAAAACGAAAAACTCATCAAAATCGTGTGTTTGACGATATTTTTTGATGTCGCGTTCCAATCCGTATGTTCCAAATCGTCCTTTAAGGTCGGTCTTGCAAGATAAACATACGTGCCCGAAAAAACAAAAAACAACAAATAAATGTGATAACTTTTATATAAAATTTTGAGTTGCGCCGGTTCAAGAAAAACATAACCCAAAATACCGATCAACGCACCGCCCCAAACAGCGGGATTAAAAATAATACCTGTTGTAAAAAGTGCCAACAAACCTTTTAACATTTTATATCATCCTTTATATTTTTCAATTGTTTCAACAATTTTAACATTAACGGCATAACAAAGCGCATCTGTCTCGGCCTCAACACGCACTTTAATGATCGGCTCGGTGCCTGATTTTCGCACAATCACCGTGCCGGACCCTTTTACTTTTTCCTGCATTTGCCGTATGACGGCCTGAACATCCGCGGCATCAAAAGCCCCCGCCATATCATCACGGTTGTCAAAACGAACGTTCGTTATTTTGCAAGGATATTTTTTAAACAGCGGAAAAATTTCGCTTGATTTTCGCCCGTCCTCAACAAGTGCCAAACAAAAAATCACTGCCGCAATCAAAGCATCACCCGTACGGGCATAATCAAGCAAAACAATGTGCCCCGATTCTTCACCGCCCAAAGATGCCCCGACCTGACGCATTGTTTCAATCACATAACGCTCACCGACCGGCGTGCGATAAAAGCTGATACCGCGCTCATGTAAATATTTTTCCAGCCCCGTATTTGACCAAACGGTCGCCACAACCGCATCACCTTTTAAGTTGTTGTGTTTATATAAATACTCCGCCAAAAAGGCAATAATCTGATCCCCGTCAATACGCTCACCTTTGTCATCAACCACAACCAATCTGTCACCATCGCCGTCAACGGCAATGCCTAAATGCGCATGCGATTGCAAAACCGTTTTTTCCAAGTTTTCACTGTGCTGAGAACCGCAATTTTCATTGATATTATACCCGTTCGGCTCATTTGATAAAACAATGATACCGGCGCCCAAAGTCTTAAAAATCTGCGGCATAAATTTTGAAAAAGCACCATTGGCGCAGTCGATAACCAAACGAAGCCCTTTTAAGGCCTCATCATTTGGGGCAATTCTTAAAACATTGTCGATATAAGTCGGAACGGACGTCTTGTCTTTATAAACTTTTCCGACAGCATCGATTGAAGCAACAAACTTTTCATCTGAGATAAGCATCGCTTCAACTTTTTCATTCCACGCATCCGAAAATTTGTTACCGTAAGCATCTATAAGCTTAATACCGTTATCACGATACGGATTATGCGAAGCCGTAATCATCAGGCCCATATCCACATCTAAATCTTGTATTTGCGAAGTGATCACAGGCGTCGGCGCCACACGCATTTTAATAACATCAACCCCCATAGAAGTAAATCCGGCCGTCAGTGCCGCCTCAAGCATATAACTTGACACACGCGTATCTTTGGCAATAGCCACACGTTTTTTCTCAACACATACCAAACGGCTCAAAACCTGTGCTAAGCGAACCGCAAATTCAATCGTCATCGGAAAAGCATTTGCCACCCCTCTGACTCCGTCCGTTCCGAAAAGTCTGTTTGCCATATTCATTCTCCTTTTTTTATTAATTTAGAAAAAAAAGAGAGCCTTTTAAAGACTCTCTTTGAATGCATTCACACTTTTTTAGAAGACATAGCGCAAACCGGCATAAACCTCATGAGCTTTAATATCTTCTTTGTTCTTCAACTTACCCATATCGTAGTAACGATAACCGGCATCAACGTTAAAGCGGTTGGTGACTTTAAGCGATAAACCGCCGCCCAAAGACCAGGTAAATTTCGTAACTCTTTCACCTGTACTCGTGCCTGAAGCTGTTATATCAATATCAGAATATTTCATCTTTGTCCAACCGAGACCGCCACCGACATACGGTGTCCACCAATTGTAGGGCAATACGTCATAATAAACGTTGAACATATAAGAACGTGTTCTGAACTTCAAATCATTTGTTCCTGCATAAAGCTTGTCATCTTTTGCAAATTTACGCCAAACATACTCAACTTCTGCTCTGAAATATTCATAGCGATATCCCAAAGCACCGCTGAGCATCAAGCGCCAATCATCGAGTTTGCCGCCGTCTGCCGTGCCGTCATGCTGCGTCATACCACCACGAAAAGCGGCATAAATACCGTCGCACTCGGCGTTTGCTGTTGAAGCCATTGCACCGAACAAAACAACAAACGATGCACCCAAAAGTAATTTCTTCATAAAAAAATCTCCTTAGTATAAATTTGATTCTGAAACCATCATAGACTTAAATTGATTAAAATATCATTAACACCCTTGCATTTAGAATAAAAAAACCTTGCATTTGATATGAATTTTGTGTAGATTACTTTTCGGGTGGCCGGACAGTCGCGCTTTGGAAAGTAAAATCTAAAAGTGAGGAAAGTCCGGGCTTCATGGAAACAAGATACCGGATAACGTCCGGCCGGAGAGATCCGAGGGAGAGCGCCACAGAAAATTACCGCCAAGGCATGCTTTGGTAAGGTTGAAAAGGCGGGGTAAGAGCCCACCGCCGATCCGGTAACGGTGAGGGTCAAGGCAAGCCCTATCTGATGTAAGACCAAACTCGGTGTATCAGGATTTTCCTGACGGAGTGTTTCCACTTCGTCCAAGGGTAGGTCGCAAGAGCAAGCCGGCAACGGCTTGGTGAGATGAATGGCTGTCGGTATTAACTTTGTCTTTTGATAAAGCAATGATATGTACAAAACCCGGCTTACAGGTCACCCAGTTTTTTTGTTAACAGGCAAAACAGATGAAACAACAAACATTTGAAAAACCAATTGAATTAAAAGGCATCGGACTTCACAGCGGTTTACCGTCCGTCATTGTCTTAAACCCCGCAAAAGAAAATACGGGTATCGTCTTTGAAAAGGATAATACGCAAATAAGTGCACTCTATTCAAATGTCGGTGATACCTTAAACTGCACGTGCTTAAAAAAAGACGGTGCCACAGTCAGCACAATAGAACATTTAATGGCCGCACTTTATATAACAGGCGTCGACAACACCATTATCAGCATTTCAAATCCGGAACTCCCGATTATGGACGGCAGTGCCGAAATTTTACTTGAAAACCTAAACAAAGCAAAACTTACCCCGCAAAACGCCCCGCGAAAAACATTAAAAGTCACAAAAAATGTGCGCTTTGAGGATGATAAAGGCAATTTTATCGAGCTCAACCCTCCAAAAAGCGACGCTTCGCACATATATTTTAAGATTGAATTTGCTTCCAAAATTGTCGGCACGCAAATTTTTGACAGCGACATTACACCGGAGATTTTTGCTGACCAAATCGCACCGGCGCGCACATTTTGCGAAAAATATCAAATCGATTATCTGCGCGCGCATGGCTTGATTAAAGGCGGAAGCCTTGACAATGCCGTCGTCTTGGATGGCGAAAAAATCTTAAACCCTGAAGGTTTTCGCGTTCAAAATGAGTGCGTCAACCACAAGGTTTTAGACCTTATCGGTGATATGTTTACATCGGGATACCGTATTTTGGCTGATATAAAAGCTTATCGCACCGGCCATTTTCACAACAACGAGGTCTTAAAAAAATTATTTGCAAACCCTGAAAATTATGAGATTTTAGAGGATTAAAACATGAAAAAATTTTTAAGCATTTTATCTGCCGTACTTATTTTAGGCGCTTGCGCAGCCAAAAAAGAAGATACAAGCATGTTATCTGCCGAAGAGCTTTATACCAAAGCCCATCGCCGTTTGACCAAAACACAGTACGAAAAGGCAGCTCAGTATTTTGAAAAAGTCGAAATCGAGCATCCTTATTCCAAATGGGCGGTCAAATCAAAATTAATGGGCGCTTACGCTTATTATAAAGAAGGCAAATACGATGACGCCCTGATGAGTTTGGATCGTTTTATCAAATATCACCCCGGCAACAAAGATATTGCTTACGCTTATTATTTGCGCGCGATATGCTGGTATGACCAAATCAATCCGTCGGATAAAGATCAAACAGCGGCCAAAAATGCCTATGACGCTTTAAACGCCGTTGTTTTACTTTTCGGCGACAGCGAATACGCCAAAGACGCCAAAGCCAAAATGAATTTGGCGCTCGAACACGAAGCTGCGCACGAGATGGATGTCGGCCGCTTTTACTTAAAGCAAAAAAATTACCTTTCGGCACTCAATCGCTTTGATGAAGTGGTCAAAAAATATCAAACAACCGTTCATATTGAAGAAGCACTTTACCGCGAAACCGAAATTTACACCATTTTAGGCTTAAATGACGAGGCAAAACGTGCCGCCAAAGTCTTAAATTATAATTACCCTGAAAGCTCGTGGAATACAAAAGCCCAAAAATTGGTAAAGTAAAAAACCGATGCTGACCCGCCTTTTGATTAACAATGTCGTTTTGATTGAAAAATTAGAACTTGATTTTTCAAAAGGCTTAACGGTGTTTTCGGGTGAAACCGGCGCCGGCAAATCAATTTTACTTGACAGCCTCGGTTTTGTTTTGGGTTCAAGAGCAGACACAAACCTCATTAAAAAAGGCGCCGATAAACTTTGCGTGACGGCGACTTTTGAAATATCGGACAAATCCTCCCCTTTTTACACGATTTGTGATGAAAATGAGCTTGAAATTGATGATGAAATCATTATCCGCCGCACATTATCATCCGACGGAAAAAGTAAAATTTTCATATGCGACCAACCGATCGGCTTAAAACTTTTAAAACAATTGTCGGCTTATCTTGTCGAAATCAACGGCCAATTTGACAATCAGGGCTTGTTAAACTCTTCAACACATATTGATTTTTTGGATGCTTTCGGCGGCTATCAAAAAGAGCTTCAAGATGTTCGTCAAGCATATGAGGCTTATCAAACCATACAAAAAAAATTAAATGAAATTTCAAGTGCTTACCAAAACGCCCTTTTGCAGGAAGAAACCTTAAAGCATTATCTCTCAGAGCTTGAAGCCGTCTGCCCGAAAAAAGGTGAAGAGGATATTCTAAATAAAAAACGCCGTGAAATGATGGCTTCTGAAAAAATTTTAGAAAACCTTCAGACGGCCTATCAGGCGCTTCAAGGCCAGGGGCTCGCCAATAATATCCGCCACGCCATAACCGCCCTTGATAAAGCCAATCACCTTGCCGATGGTAAATTTGACAACCTTTGTCAGGCATTGGATACGGCGCTTATCGAGCTTGATGAGGCAACATCCCAAATTGAGGCGGCCTCAGCAAATATTTCTTATGATCAAAATCAAATCAATACACTTGAAGAACGCCTTTTTACCTTAAAAGACTTGGCGCGCAAACACCGGTGCAATATTGATGATTTACAAAGCGTTTTAGAAAAAATTACCGCCGATTTAAACTTGATTGAAAAAAACGGTGATGAATTGGCAAAACTTGGCCGACAAAGCGAAACATTAAAAAGAGATTATATCTCAAAGGCCGAAATTTTACACAACTGCCGCCTAAAAGCCGCAGAAGATTTAAGCGCCAAAATCATTTCAGAATTAAAATTCTTAAAAATGGAAAAAGCCTCTTTTCGTGCCACCGTCACAAAAACAAATGACAACCTTTTTTCAAACAAAGGTTTTGATAACGTTTTGTTTGAAGTTTCGACCAATACAGATACAAATTTCGGGGCTTTAAACAAAATCGTTTCGGGCGGCGAATTGGCACGTTTTATGCTTGCCATCAAAGTCAATCTTGCATTAAAAGGCGCGATTGAAACGCTGATTTTTGATGAAATTGACGCCGGCCTCAGCGGTGCGGCGGCCGAAGCCGTCGGCAGTCGCCTTTTCAAGTTGGCTCAAGGCATACAGGTATTCGTCGTCACACACTCACCGCAGGTCGCATCATTCAGCCAAACGCATTTTAAGGTCAGCAAACAAACAATCGAAAATACAACGACAACATCTGTCTTAAAACTCTCCGAAATGCAGAAAAAAGAAGAAATCGCACGTATGTTGTCCGGCGAAATCATTTCAAACGAAGCGCGCGCCGCCGCCGAAAAACTGATTTGCAAAACCGCTTAAAAAACTGCTTTAGTAAGTATTACTTATTTTCAAGATATGAATAATCTCAAAAATTGTCAAAAACTGTTCAAAAACGATATCTATTTTCGCCTTATTCATATTTGTCTTAAAAAACGAAAACGGTTCAAACATATCTTGGCCCGTAGGTATCGCAATCAAAAGTTTACCGGCCCAAAACGAAAACTGAACGGATTTTCCTTTATATAAGTCTTTTAATTTGATAATTCTTTCCATAAAAGCCGGCGTCAAAAGATACCGCGCTTCAATCTGGTCTGTTGAATAAACTTCAAACATCTTTTCAAATCTGACATCTTCGAGCTTTACTCTTTCGGGTTTTGACATACTCTGAAAACGATTAAAAATACCCATATCTTTCAAGACAATTGTTTTTGATTTAAATTTTTTTTTCAAATCAAGCTCAACGGCAATCCCCTTAAAAACTTCCACTTTTTTTGAGCCTTTGCTCGTGCGATGATATGCACT
>CACXFX010000156.1 GCA_902767055.1 uncultured Pseudomonadota bacterium | reverse complement strand
TTTGTTTAAAAAGACTTGATTTGAAATTATAAAAAGTCCATAATCAAATTATGATTGAAATTGCGTTTGATGAAAATTCTGATTTAAGCTATAAAAACAAGTTCTATCCTTTACTTGATGTTTTGAGGATGGAAAAACTTGATATGGCTCAAAAAATCGATTTTGCGCAAAAAGAGCTTTTAAAATACAAAAATGAGCCTTATCTCATCGCCAAGACGGACGATTTTAAGCAAATCGGTTTGGCGTTCTTTATTGCTTCGTGCTTGATTGAGACGGGTGTCGATTGTCTTGTATTTAAGGTTAAAAATCAAAAAGAAGCAATGGCAAGTTATAAGCCTTATATCGCGGCTTCAATCGGGATTAAGTATGCTTTAAGGCTTTCAAATCAAACGCCGCTTAGTGTGTATAAAGAGCTTAAATGCCTCAATTACCTCAATTTTTCAATCAAGGAAAGTTATCAGGATAAAAGCATTGTCTATACAATGGGGGATGTTGATAAAGCCCTAAAAATTGAAACGCATACGATTTTTGATGCGCTTGTTGAGGTTAGTGTCTTAAAGGTGTTGTCGCTTGCCGATATTAAAAAAGATATTGTGCTTAAAGTTTTTATCACCGGTCAAGATGAAAAAATTGTTCCGATCAAATTAGTGGCGGCGATTTTGGAAAAATTAAGTTATATATGAAAAAAACCACCTTTGAAGATGGTTTTTTTCATACATAACTGGTGGGCGTTGAGAGTGTCGAACTCCCGACCCCCTCGGTGTAAACGAGATGCTCTACCACTGAGCTAAACGCCCGTTGTTTTGGATTAATATGGTAAAAATAAATCAATGTCAAGCCTTTTTTATAAAAATGAAAGTTTGGGTATAATAAAAGCAAATAAATAGACAATAAAAATTGATTTAATATAATGTGCTCATGCGTCCTGAAATTTTAAATCCGCTTTTTTGCTCAATCGATACCTTGAAAGGTATCGGTGATAAGTATTTGAAATTGGTGGCAAATCTCATCGGTGGGTCAAAAATCGTCAATATTTTATGGCATTTGCCTTATCAGATTATTGATCGTTCATATAATGTCAAGCTTTTAAATGTTGAGGCCGGCAGAGTTTGGACGGGGATTGTCACCGTTACGCAACATTTGGAGCCGAAAACAAAAAAACAGCCTTATCGCGTGATTTGTGATGATGAAACGGGCGACATAACGTTAAATTTTTTTAAATATTATGACAACACGATTAAAAAACAGCTTCCGCTCGGGCAAAAAAGGTTAATCAGCGGCAAGACGGAATGGTTTAACGGGCAGTTGCAAATGAGCCATCCCGATTATATCACCGAGCCTGAAAACATACAAAAAATCAAAAAAACAGAGCCTGTTTATCCTTTATCTGCCGGTGTGACAAACAAGATGATGCTTTTTTATGTTGCGCAAAGTCTTGAAAGATTGCCGGTGTTGCCTGAGTGGTGCGACGAAAATTTTATCAAACAAAACAACTTTGGCTCATTTAATGAAGCTTTGAAAAAAGCGCATAACCCGCTAAGTGTTGACGATTTAAGTCCGCTATCAAGTGTTAGAAAAAGGCTTGCTTATGACGAATTGCTTGCCAATCAATTAAGTCTTGCGATTGCGCGTATGCGTCAAAAGAAAAAAAACGGGCGTATCATTTCAGGTGATGGCAGGTTGCGGCAAAAACTGACCCAAAACCTCGGGTTTGATTTAACAAATGCGCAAAAAAAAGTGCTTGAGGATATTTATCAAGACCAAAAATCGGACTATCAGGGGTTGCGCCTTGTACAAGGTGATGTCGGCTCAGGCAAAACGGTTGTGGCCATGTTTGCCATGCTCAATGCCGTTGAATCCGGGGCGCAAGCGGCCATCATGGCACCGACCGAAATTTTGGCCAAGCAGCATTTTGAAACGCTAAGCGGGTGGGGAAATATCACGGGTGTCAAAACCGCTTTATTGACAAGTAAAATTAAAGGCAAAAAACGTGCCGAAATTTTAAATAATCTTAAAAACGGCGAGATAGATATTTTGATCGGTACGCACGCTTTGTTTACGGATGATGTGACATTTAAGGATTTGGGATTTGTTGTGGTTGATGAACAGCATCGATTCGGTGTTGAGCAACGCCTGAAGCTGTCTTTGAAGGGAAACAATCCCGATATTGTTGTGATGACGGCGACGCCTATTCCGCGCACGCTTGTTTTGACGCGTTTCGGGGATATGGATTATTCAAAAATCGATGAATTGCCAAAAGGGCGAAAGCCGGTGGATACGCGTATTATTCCAATTTCTAAAATCGGCGAAGTCGTTGCGGCCTTAAAACGAAAAATCGATAATGGGGCGCGCGCTTATTGGGTTTGTCCGTTAATTGAAGAGAGCGAAAAATCGGATTTGGCCGCGGCAATGGCTCGTTTTGAAGAATTAAAAGCGCTTTTCGGTGATTGCGTCGGGCTGGTGCACGGCAAAATGAAAGAGAAAGAAAAAGATGCCGTGATGGAGCGTTTCAAAAAAGGTGAAATTACAATTTTGGTCTCAACCACGGTGATTGAAGTCGGGGTTAATGTAGAAGAGGCAACGCTGATGATTATCGAACGCGCCGAGCGTTTCGGACTTTCGCAATTGCATCAGCTTCGCGGGCGGATTAAGCGAGGCTGTGAGGCCGGTAATTGTCTTTTGCTTTACGGGTATCCTTTAAGCGATACCTCAAGGGAAAGGCTTAATGTAATGAAAGCGTGCGAAGACGGTTTTTTGATCGCCGAAAAAGATTTGGATTTGCGTGGCGGCGGTGAAATTTTGGGCACAAAGCAATCCGGTTTTGAAGAATTTATGCTTGCCAATCTCGAGTTTCATAAAGATCTTTTGTATACGGCTTATAAAGATGCACAGTTGATATTAAATCAGGACCCGGAGCTTAAAACACCGCGCGGAGAAGCTTTGCGTGTGCTTCTCTATTTGTTTGAAAAAGACAAAGATTTCAAAACTTATAAAGCTTAAATTTTTTATTTGACATTTAAAATATTTTTGATAATCTTTTATCAAAGCTGTGGTTGACGCTTGCTGCCTGCCCGTCAGGCGAACTCGGACGAGACAACTTTTATTTCATAAAAGGCAAAACCCTTAAAACCAATGAGGATTTTTGATCGGCAGGCATCAGAAGATTATATCCTCGTTTTATAGGAGATTTTGCTATGAAAACTTTACCTTTGGATTTAACTCAAGAAACGCTTGAAAAACTTTTTCGGGACGGTGTTTGTTTGACCTTTAACCCTTTTGGATTCGACTATTTCAAATCCGTTATAGAAAAAGAGCATGAATATAAGATCAAAAATAATTTCAAACAAACATGGATTGTTCCTAAATTGGCAATCCTTCCTCAAGAACATTATAATGTGCCGTTCCACTTCTTTTCAAACGGTGTATTAATCCATACTTTTAATCCGATAAAAGATTACACCTCAAACTTAGAAAGAATAAAAAAAGCTCTGTCACTTCACGGATACAAAATCACCCAAATTTATGGTCCTCAAATTCAATTTGATATTTTTGGATTTAGTGAATTTTTGCAAAAAATTACAAAATACGCTTACACGCAATATCCTGCTGATGAAAATCTTGAAATTGTGCCTTTACCGGACAAAGATACTTTTATAAAAAGTTGTTTTAAGGATAATAATGTTTTGTTGACGGCATCAAAATTTGAGCCAATAGATCCATCATATCGGGACTTGCTTGCACTTTTTGAAGACGGTCGTTTTTTTGTTTCACTCGATTATAAAGGCGGCAACTCAATCAATGATCCTTCAACCGTTTATGATTTTTCCGTAAAATACGAACAATATGTTTATTTCAAACGTCAGTATGTCCCTCAGTCTTATATTGAAGCTTTATACAACAAAGCAAAATCTTTTGATTGGTATATTTCAAAAGAACAAGCCTTTAAAAAACTGCC
>CACXFX010000155.1 GCA_902767055.1 uncultured Pseudomonadota bacterium | reverse complement strand
AAAGCGGGGTTTATGTTTTAGATGGTCAAATGTATGCTTCGCCGATTGATATGGCAAACACTCAAAATGCGTGTGTTGATATGGATATTTGCAAGGCAAAAGTATTACAAAACAAAGGATATTGTTCAAGTAATGAAGCCTGTGCGGCAATGGTCGAGGCTGAAAATGCTAATCATCCGATTGAGTATAAAAATAAATCGTATGCTTCGATTGATGATTTGCTCAAAGGAAAACATATGCCAAAGCGCATTTATACGATTGACGAAGCAAATGCCGTTACCGGTAATAAAAATCGAGTCTCGATAAAGTACAGGTAAAATGAAAAAGGAAGGTTTTTTTATAAAACCTTCCTTTTGCTTACTCGTCGATTTCTCCGAAACTACGGTACGGGGGATATTGATGATGCGGTGCATTCTCTTTATATCCGTGTCTTAGATAATACATCGGCGCACGCTTAATTTCAGAGGTGTAAGGGTAGACCCAACTGTCAGGTTCGGACCAACTCAGGTCAAAAGAACAAATGTCAGCCTTGCAGACAAACGAATCTTTTGTGACAGAGAACTCACGATAGAATTTTACTCCTTCTTGCGTTAAGGTGTGCATCTTGCCTCTGTATTCATCTTTGTGGACATCTTGGGGCGTCTTATCTTCAAAAAGTAAAAAACGCTCAAAAATACCTTTTTGCTCAAACAGCTGCTCGTCAAATCTGAAAGCAACGCTTTCAACAGGTACTGCCGCAATTATTTCTGTCATCGGCCGCCAGATGAAAATCCGCCAAAACGGTTTTGAAAACAGGGACGGTTTGAATTTTTCGTACGCATAGAACACATGCAACCCTTCCCATGAAGGCAATATTGTGTCTTTGAATGTCGGAAAAAAGCGATTGATAATAATCAATTTTCCAACTGCAAGTTTCTTAATCTTGCCGCAAGAAAGACGCTGCATAATCGGCCGAATATCATCGACACCGATTTTGTCCATCGCGGAAAACATCTCGAATTCCTCGGGAGAAATTTGATAAAATTGATTAGCCATATTTATAGAAAAATTAATTGATTTAACATAAAAGGATAAATATGTATCAAAATAAAACTTTTTCTGTCTTTTGTCAATATTTTTTTATGATTTTCAAAATATTTTTTTTACACAATTTAAATGAAAAGCAAAATGGAATTTATTGCAAAGATGAAAAAAATTTTTTATACTGCCCCTAAATTAATTAAAACAGGAGATAAAAAATGGCAAATTTTATACCGATTTTTGTTTTTTGGGGTTTTGTTGGTTATTTGTTGGGCTCAATTCCGTTCGGGCTTGTGTTGACGCGGTTGGCAGGGTACGGTGATATTCGAAAAATAGGCTCGGGCAATATCGGTGCAACCAATGTTTTGCGTACCGGCAATAAGACGCTTGCTTTATTGACTGTTATCTTGGATGCATTTAAGGCCGGTTTTGCAGCATATTTGGCTTATCGATTTGTACCTCATGTCGAATTTTATTTTTTAGGTTATGCAACAAATTTGAATGTGTTTACTTCACTTCTAGCAGGTCTTTGCGGCATTTTAGGCCATATGTTTCCTGTTTGGCTTAAATTTAAGGGCGGTAAGGGAATATCATCTGCTTTGGGATTTTTGCTTGTTACTTATTGGCAGGTCGGTTTGATAGCGCTTGTTATTTGGCTTGTTATGGCATTTGCATTTAAGTATTCTTCATTATCGGCATTGACGGCTGCTGTTTTGGTGCCTTTTGTGACATATCTGTTAGCGCCACCTGTCTATGTTTTTTTCTATACGATTGTGGTTGTGCTTGTTATTGTCAAACATCGTGCGAATATTGAACGTCTGATGAAAGGTACCGAGAGCAAGATTACTTTCAAAAAGAAAGCATAAAATGCAAGAAGATTTTATTCTTGACGATATACAATTAATCAATACGGACGGGGTTGGTCCCGTTTCGTATTATAAGTTGTTAAATTCGTACGGCTCAGCTAAAGATGCCTTAGCGTATCTTTCATCAAAGAAAGATGTTTTTTCGCGTAAAGAGGCTGAGGAAGAATTAAAAAAAGCTCAAAAGCAAGGTATCAAAATTGTTTCAATCAGGGATGAAAATTATCCGACGCTGTTAAAAGAATTAAATGATGCGCCGCCCTTGCTGTACGTGAAAGGGCAATCGGATTTATTAAACTATCCTGCAACTTTAGCTGTTGTCGGCTCGCGTAACGCATCGATTGCAGGGCGTAAAATTGCTTCGCGCATTGCCTATGATTTAACCAATGCTGATGTCCTGATTGTTTCGGGCATGGCGCGCGGTATTGATTGCGCAGCGCATAAAGGTGCAATGTATGCCAAAGATAAAATGGGGCCGACAATTGCGGTTTTGGGGACCGGTGCTGATGTATGTTATCCGGATGAAAATAAAGAGCTTTATGAACAAATTGCCGCGCAAGGCTGTATTATTTCCGAATTTAAGTTGGGTGAAAAAGCAAATGCTTCTAATTTTCCGCGTCGCAATCGGATTGTAGCGGGTTTGAGCTTAGGTGTTTTGGTTGCCGAGGCCTCTTTAAATTCCGGTTCGTTAATTACGGCGCGTCTTGCTTTGGAGCAAGGTAAAGATATTTTTGCCGTTCCTGGGTCACCGTTTGAGAATAAATCAGGTGGATGTAATAAGCTTATCAAAGACGGTGCGCTTTTGACCGAAAGTGCGGATGATGTTTTGCAAACGCTTGCGGTAACGCAAAACAGGACATTAAAAATTCATCAAAATGTCAGCCTTGATATAAAACCTCTTGACAATGAAAAAAAAGAGTCCATTATGCCTGAAAGCAAAAAAAACGACATCGAACCTGACGGTATTTTAGAAATTGTCGGTGTGGCGGGCATTGAACAGGACGATTTGATACGCCATTTAAAAATGCAAACACATGTTGCGTTGACTAAAATTACCGAATTGGAATTTGATGGTTTAATTGAGCGTCAAAACGGAAGCTTTTTGATGTTAACAAAACAAGGTTTAAGGAAGTTAAAATGAAACTCGTAGTGGTTGAATCTCCGGCAAAAGCCAAAACAATTAATAAATATTTAGGTCCGGATTATAAAGTTCTGGCAAGCTTCGGACATATCAGAGATTTGCCCTCAAAAGACGGGTCTGTCGCGCCTGATAAAGATTTTGAAATGACTTGGGAACTCAGTTCCTCAGGCAAAAAACGCTTAAATGATATCATCACGGCTCTAAAAGATGCAGATACACTGATACTGGCTTCCGACCCGGATAGAGAAGGGGAGGCGATTGCTTGGCACATTTTGGAAGAACTGAAAGCACGCAAAAAAATTGCGGGTAAAAAAATCGAGCGTGTCGTTTTTCACGAAATTACAAAATCAGCCGTCACCGAAGCGATTAAAAATCCGCGCCAGATTGATGAAAATCTCGTTTCAGCCTACATGGGGCGGCGCGCTCTTGATTATTTGGTCGGTTTTACCTTATCGCCTGTTTTGTGGCGCAAGTTGCCCGGATCAAAATCGGCAGGGCGTGTACAAAGTGTTGCCTTAAGATTGATTTGTGACCGCGAAAATGAGATTGAAAATTTTAAGGCCGAGGAGTACTGGACGGTTGATGTTGATTTGCTCACCAAAGAAAAGGCCGTTATTTCCTCACACCTTGTGACTTTAGACGGCCAAAAGCTTGAAAAGTTTGACATTAATAATGAGCAAAAGGCAATAGAGGCTAAGGCCAAAATTGAGGCTCAAGATTTTAAGATTTCGAGTGTTGAACGCAAAAAAGCCAATCGCTATCCGGCACCGCCGTTTACAACCTCTACTTTGCAACAGGAAGCGGCGCGCAAACTTCGTTTTTCAGCTAAAAAGACAATGCAGATTGCGCAAAAGCTTTATGAAGACGGTTTGATTACGTATATGCGTACCGATGCCGTTAATTTATCCGTGGAGGCAATAAATGCATGCCGTGAAGCTATCAATAAATATTTCGGTGCGCCTTATTTGCCCTCATCACCAAAGATTTATAAGACAAAATCCAAAAACGCGCAAGAAGCACACGAGGCCATCCGTCCGTCCGATGTTATGAATACCCCAAAAAAGATGGAAACAAAGCTCGATTCTGACGGGTATAAACTTTATGAATTGATATGGAAACGTACGGTTGCTTGCCAGATGTCGCCGGCTGTTTTTGATAAAGTCACGATTGATTCGACATCAAATGATAATCAGATTTTACTTAGAGCAAACGGGCAAGTTATCGCTTTTGACGGCTTTTTGAAGCTTTATCAGGAAAGCAAAGATGATAACCAGGATGATGAAGAAAATCAAATTTTGCCAAATGTCGATGAAGGCGAAAGTGTTGATAAAGGTGAGATTAAACCTGAACAACATATGACGACTCCGCCGCCGAGATTTACTGAAGCAAGCTTGGTTAAAAAACTTGAAGAACTCGGCATCGGAAGGCCGTCGACTTATGCTTCCATCATTGCCGTTTTGCAAGAGCGCAAATATGTGAAAGTCGAAAAATTGCGTTTTATCCCTGAAGATCGGGGGCGTATTGTGACAATTTTCTTGGAAAATTATTTCAAAAAATATGTCGAATACGATTTTACGGCTCAAATGGAAGAATTTTTAGATGATATTTCAAACGGCAAAATGGACTGGAAAAAGTTGTTGACCGGATTTTGGGCAAAGTTTATCAAAAACATTGATTCTGTCGCACCGCTCAAAGTCGGTGATGTCATTGAAAAGATTGACGAGGTTTTGGCAAACCACCTTTTCCCAAAAAAAGAAGACGGCTCGGATCCGAGGATTTGTCCTGAATGCGGTAAAGGGCATTTGAGTATCAAACTTGGTAAATTCGGTGCATTTTTGGGCTGTTCAAATTATCCTGAATGCAAATATACAAAACCTTTAATGGATACAAAAGACGAAGAGCAGGAAGAGATATCAGCGCCCAAAGAGCCGAAACCGGAGGATAAATTGCTCGGTGTTTATAAAACATTGAATGTTTATTTGAAAAAAGGTCCGTACGGCTATTATGTGCAATGGGGTGATGATGTGACGGCTTTAACGGAAAAACCGAAACGAATCGCTCTGCCGAAATCGGTTAAGCCTGAAGAATTAACTTTTGAGCAAGCTCAAACATTGATCAGTTTGCCAAAAGATTTAGGCGACGGTATTGAAGTCAATATCGGCAAATTCGGCCCTTATGTTAAGCAGGGCACAAAATCAAAATCGTTGACGGGCTCGGATACGGTCTTTAATATCACAAAAGAACGTGCGGAGGAAATTTTAAAAGGCGCGAAAGCTAAGGCCGAATCGACCGTTTTGGGTAAAAATCCCGCAAATGGTGAAGATATTGTTTTAACAACCGGACGTTACGGCCTGTATTTAAAATGCGGCAAAACAAATTATGCCATACCTTCAAACCAGCGCAAGCCGGATTTGGGCTTTGATGAGGCATTAAAAATTATTCAAGCAAAAAAATAGAGCCCGAAGGCTCTTTTTTTTTAGCGGTATCTGATTGAAACACGGTTTTTGTCGCCGGCGGCTTGATTTGCCTCATCAATGGTATAAATAATGCGGTTACATTTTCCGTCCGTTAACCTGAATCTTGTGTTTTTGCATTTTGTACAACCTGTGCTTTTCATCTCTTGACATCCAGATGGAAAGGCTTGCAACTTATTTGCTTCAACGATTTTTTTAAGTGAATCTATACATTCTTGTTGATAAATACTCTTATTGTTACAATCATCCATTAAACGTTGTTCACAATCATCGACACCGCAGTATATTTTACCGTTTTGACCAAGTTTTATATCCGTTAGAGGCCCATCAGAAAAGCTCGTATTTTCAGGGATAATCAATGTTCCATCCAGCGTAACATTTACCAAATATCCTTGTCCCATTACAGAAACGGAATCTGATACCAAAATTTCTCCCGTTAAATGATTGCTACCATTTCCAAATGCATTCCAACCGACTTTTTCAAGGGTGAGTTTACCATTTTTTCCTGAGATATTTGTACCTAACTCAGCAAACGCATGTGTGTTTATTGTTTCAAAATTTCCGTCTATGATAACACTAGAGATATTTGAAGGCATCGCATCATAGTATAACGGAGATAAAGCGCCTTCGGAAATTGTGGCATTGTTTCCGTCAGCTGTCACATAAACCGTACCGTTTTCAAAAGTGTAAGTACAACCTTGTCCGCAATTGTTTTCCACCCCCGGATTCCATGTGTGACAAATGCTATATATACACTCAGCATAAGCTTTATTGTTTAGTCCTAAAATCATAAATAAAGCAGTAATATAAACCCAATATTTTCTCATTTTAAAATCCTTTTTCTCAAATAAATAAAAAAATTTCCATCTTGAATAATCAAAACGGAAGAGGAGCTAGACAAACTGTAATCGCACAGCTATTCTTATTCGTCGCCAGAGCGCTTATTTCGAAAACTCCTCAAGAAAGGAGTTAATGCGATTAAATGTGTTGTCTAACACCGCAACCATTCGGTTACGCTATGATAATGGCATAATTTATGGCCTTTGTCAAATAAAAATTGGTTTTTTTTCAAATTTTGCTTGCATTTGAAGAAAGTTATTGATAAATAAAATCAATAAAATGAGAAAAATAACGAGGCTGAAATGGCGATAGATAATAATATGGTCAAACAGGTGGCATTTTTAGCCCGCCTTAAAATAGAAGATTCCAAGCTTGAATCAACAAAAGAAGAATTTAACAAGATTTTAAATTGGGTTGAGCAATTAAGCGAGGTTGACACTTCAAATGTCGAGCCTTTGGTTTCGGTTCATGAGGGCTTTGTTAAAGCACGTGCCGATGAAGTCACCGACGGGCATATTAAAGATGAAATCTTAAAAAAT
This sequence comes from uncultured Pseudomonadota bacterium, assembly GCA_902767055.1. Classification (GTDB taxonomy): domain Bacteria; phylum Pseudomonadota; class Alphaproteobacteria; order RF32; family CAG-239; genus UBA1254. The sequence goes on along the minus strand of CACXFX010000155.1, from coordinate 3,483 downwards.
GCGCCGATGCAGGAATTCGGCTATTTTGCCGTACCGAAAGTTGTGGAGTAAAGGCTATGACGGATTTAACAAAATTAACGATTGCTCAAACTTTAAGCGGGCTTAAAAATAAAGATTTCAGTGCTGTTGAATTGACAAATGCTTATTTGAAAAATATGCAAAATAAACGAGAGCTGAATGCTTATGTTTTAGAAACGCCGGAAATTGCCTTAAAAGCTGCTAAAATTGCCGATAAACATTATCAAACGGGGACGAACCATGCTTTAGAAGGTATCCCTGTCGGTATTAAAGATTTGTTTTGCACCAAAAGCATACGCTCAACGGCTTGCTCGCATATTTTAGACGATTTTGTGCCGTGTTATGAATCGACTGTGACACAAAATTTATTAAATGCCGGTGCCGTTTTTTTGGGCAAACTCAATATGGATGAATTTGCCATGGGCGGAAGCAATGAAACAAGTTTTTACGGCCCGGTGATTAATCCGTGGTCTAAAGATGAACCCTTAGTTGCAGGCGGCTCATCAGGCGGTTCGGCCGCCGCCGTAGCAGCCGACATGTGTGCCGCTGCGACGGGCACGGATACGGGCGGCTCCATTCGTCAGCCGGCAGCTTTTTGCGGTATTGTCGGTATCAAACCGACTTACGGGCGTTGTTCAAGATGGGGGATTATGGCTTTTGCTTCGTCATTGGACCAGGCGGGCCCGATGACAAAAGATGTCACGGATGCGGCTTTGATGCTTGAAGTTATGGCTGGTTATGATCAAAAAGATTCAACTTCGACGAATATCGAAGTTCCGCATTTTGCAAAAGTGTTGGGGCAAGATATTAAAGGACTGAAAGTCGGTATCCCGAGAGAATATCGGCCGGAAGGTTTGAATAAAGAAATTTCATCTTTATGGGATAAGGCCGCTGATATTTTAAAAGCACGCGGTGCTGAAATTGTTGAAATATCTTTGCCGCACACAAAATATGCTTTGCCTGTTTATTATATTATCGCGCCTGCTGAAGCATCTTCCAATTTGGCAAGGTATGATGGTATTCGTTACGGGTTACGTGTGAACGGTGAAAAATTGGATGATTTGTATATCAATACGAGAACCGAAGGTTTCGGACCTGAAGTTAAACGTCGTATTATGATTGGGACATATGTTTTGTCAGCCGGTTATTTCGATGCTTATTATCTTAAAGCGCAAAAAGTGCGACGCTTAATTAAAAATGATTTTGAAGAAGCTTTTAAAAAATGCGATGTGATTTTAACGCCGACATCGCCTGTTTCAGCGTTTAAAATCGGTGATGAAAGCATGAAACAAAACCCGATTAATATGTACTTAAATGACGTATTTACCGTTTCGGTCAATTTGGCCGGTTTACCGGCTTTGTCACTGCCGGTCGGTTTGGACCATAACGGTTTACCGCTTGGTTTTCAGCTGATTGGTAAGGCCTTTGATGAAGAAACGATTTTTAAGGCGGCTTATGGCTTAGAGCAAGATGTTGGTTTTGTAAGGAAGTAAAAGATGACATATACAATTAAAACAGCTCAAAATGAGTGGGAAATTGTTTGCGGCCTTGAAATTCATTGCCAAATTATTTCAAAATCAAAGATTTTTTCCGGCGCTTCAACAGCGTTCGGTGATGATGCCAACGAAAACGTATCTTTTATTGATGCCGGTATGCCGGGGATGCTTCCTGTTTTAAATAAAGAATGTGTGCATCAGGCCGTCAAAACAGGATTGGGATTGAATGCCCAAATCAATAAATATTCCGTTTTTTCGCGCAAAAACTATTTTTATGCCGATCAACCGAACGGTTATCAAATCACGCAATATGAATATCCAATTGTCGGTAAAGGCTGTGTCAAAATTGATTTGCCTGACGGGAAATCCAAAAATATAGGTATCACCCGTATTCATATCGAACAGGATGCCGCAAAATCAATCCATGATTTGAATCCTAAAAAAAGTTATATTGATTTTAACAGGGCAGGGGTTGGTTTGATGGAAATTGTGACCGAGCCTGATTTCAGATCACCCGATGAAGCCGGTGCTTTTTTGAAAAAATTGCGTTCAATCGTCAGATATTTAGGCACTTGTGACGGCAATATGGATGAAGGTTCAATGCGCTGTGATGCAAGTGTTTCAGTCAGATTGAAAGGTGAGCAGGGTATGCGCGAACGGGCCGAAATTAAAAATGTTAATTCGGTCAAGTTTGCAATGCAGGCAATTGAAAATGAGGCCAAACGCCAAATCGAAATTTATGAACAGGGCGGAACAATTGAACAGCAAACGCGTCAATTTGACCAATCCACAGGTCAGACTAAATTTTTGCGCCTAAAAGAATATGCCGACGATTACCGCTATTTTCCCGAGCCGGATTTGCCGCCGCTTTTGCTTGATGATGAATATATTGAAAACATCAAAAAAGAAATGGTTGAATTGCCTGATGCTAAAAAAGAACGTTTTATCAAACAATTCGGTTTAACCCCTTATGATGCTGAAATTTTAACAGAATCAAAAGAAACGGCAGATTTCTTTGAACAGGCAGCGACAGGCCATGACGGTAAAAAAGTAGCCAATTGGATTTTGGGAGATTTTTTTGCAAACTTAAATGCCAATAAGTTGAGCTTGGATCAATCGCCTGTGACACCTCAAATGATTGGCGAACTTGTTGATTTAATTTCAAGGGGTGTCATCAGCGGTAAAATCGCCAAAGATGTGTTTGTCATGATGTGGAAAACAAGGCAAAGTCCGTCCAAAATCGTTGAAGAAAAAGGCTTAAAACAAGTCACAGACACATCGGCAATCGAAAAAATCGTCGACGAGGTTTTGGCTTCGAATCCGGATAATTTGAAAGCTTATCTGGATGGAAAAACAAATCTTTTCGGTTGGTTTGTCGGGCAAACGATGAAAGCCTCTAAAGGTGCTGCAAACCCCTCACTTGTCAATGAATTGTTAAAAAAGAAACTTGGATGATTTTATAAGGATAAAATATCATGGCAAAGAAAAAAGAAAGAAAAATTCCTGAAGTACTCGTTTTTACGGATATCAACAATTATCCTGATGATTTGGCATCGTTGGTTGTTTTGGCTTATTTATCCGACAGAAACTTAATCAATTTACGCGGTATCATTACCGAGCTCGGTACTTATGAGGTCAGAAGAAGACGCGCAATGTATGCCAAAGGTGCACTTTCAAGTTTAGGCTATCCGTTTGCAAGAACCGTTCCGGGCGGTGATTATGATATGATTGATGAACAAGTAGAAAACAATTATGTCGAAACCGAGTTTTCAAAAATTTTTGAGCAGACGGGTATGACCGTTCACAGAAGCGGTACAATTTTTTTGCAAGAGTACATTAAAACGGTTAAAGAAAAAAATATCTTTATTTTGCTTAATGCCCCATTTGCCGATTTAGGTAAATATATGAAGGCAACACATGATACCATTGCTAAAAAAGTTAAAAAGATTGTTGTGATGGGCGATGTTTT
>CACXFX010000154.1 GCA_902767055.1 uncultured Pseudomonadota bacterium | reverse complement strand
TGCAAAATCTTTAGGGGGTGACTTTATCCTACGCATTGAAGACACCGACCAAAAACGCTATGTCGAAGGCGCAACCGATATTATTTATTCGACCTTAAAACGCGTCAATATGCTTTGGGATGAAGGTCCTGATATCGGTGGCAATTTCGGTCCCTATGTACAGTCAGAACGTAAAAACATATATGCCGAATACGCCCATAAATTGGTTGAACTTGGTGGTGCACATTATTGTTTTTGCGCACATAATGAAGAAAAAGAAGATGATGAGGATACTGTCCCTGTCAAATTTGAAGATCCTTGCAAAAATATTCCTATTGAAGAAGCCAAAAAGCGTATTGCAAACGGTGAACCGTTCGTCGTACGTCAAAACATCACAAAAAAAGGTGTTTCAGTCTTTGAAGATTTGGTTTATGGCAAAATTGAAATTGACTATGATGAGTTGGATGAAGGTGTTCTCTTAAAATCCGACGGTTTGCCGACATATAATTTTGCAAATGTGATTGACGATCATTTGATGCAAATTTCACATGTTGTCAGAGGCAACGAATATATTTCTTCGACACCGAAATACAATCTTATTTATGAAGCTTTCGGCTGGACACCGCCTTTATATGTCCATGTTCCACCCGTGATGAAAGATGCACAGCATAAACTTTCAAAACGTAACGGCGATGCTTCTTTCCAAGATTTGGTTGCCAAAGGATATTTACCGGAAGCCATCTTAAACTATATTGCACTTTTGGGATGGAATCCCGGCACAGATCAGGAAATTTTTTCTTTAGATGAGCTTAAAGCAATATTTACGGCAGAAAGACTTAATAAATCACCGGCTATTTTTGATATTACAAAACTCACATGGATGAACGGCTGTTATATCAGAGCCTTATCGCCCAAAGCCTTCCATGAGCTTGCCCTGCCCTATTATCAAAAAGCTCTGACCCGTGATGTCAACTTAGAGTTTTTAAGCTCTGTTTTACAACCTCGTGTCGAAACACTGGCGCAAATCACGGATAATATTGATTTTATTGAAAAATTACCATCTTACGACACGGCTCTTTATCAAAACAAAAAGATGAAGACGGATGAAAGTATTGCCAAATCTTCACTTTCGTTGGCACTTGATGCCTTAAAAGATGTTGATGATTGGACAAATGAGAATCTCTTTACCGTCTTAAAAGCTTTAGCTGAAAAGGAAGGCTTTAAAAACGGACAGATTCTCTACCCTGTTCGAATTGCGCTTTCCGGAAAAGAAACAACTCCGGGCGGCGCAACGGAACTCGCCGTAGTTTTGGGTAAAACCGAAACATTAAACCGCATAAAACATGCACTAGCCATTTTGTAGGAGACATAATATGACAAATATCATTACAATGATGCCCGTTCGCTTAGCCGCGACAAGATTGCCGAATAAACCGCTTTTAAACATCAACGGAAAAACTTTGGTTCAAAGGGTTTACGAAAATGTTGAAAAAGCGATGAAAGGCAAAACAGATATTGCCGTTGCCGCCGGCGACCAAAAGATTGTTGATGAAGTCAACAAATTTGGCGGAACAGCTGTTTTGACAGACCCGAATTTACCGAGCGGAACGGACAGAATCGCAGCTGCCTTAAAAATTTTGGATCCCAAGCAAGAAAAATACGACATTGTGGTTGATTTTCAAGGCGATAACTTAAACGTTGATCCGGCTGTTTGCCTGCCGCTTATTGAGATGGTTCAAAAAACAGATTGTGACATTGCAACTTGCGGTATGATCATCAAAAATGAAGAAGATAAAACAAACCCGAGTGTTGTTAAAATCGTCATGGGATTAAAAGAAGGTCAATCAGAAGGCCGCTGCCTGTACTTTACGCGCGCAACCGCACCTTATACACGTGATCCTGACAAATGTAAGAATCAGGATTTGTATCACCACATCGGCATTTATGTTTTCAAAGCCGCATCCTTACAAAAAATGGTATCATTGCCGCGCGGCGTCTTGGAAGCGCGTGAATCTTTGGAACAGCTTCGTGCTCTTGAAAATGGTATGACGATCCGTGCGCGTATCATTGATAAAATCAAATTGATTGATGAAGCTCCGGCTGACATCAATACGCCCGAAGATTTAGAAAATTCTTTGCCGTTTATCAAATAAAACTTGCGTTTTAACCAACTAAAAGAGTCTTATTTTTTTCAAATTGGACTCTTTTTTATTTGACAAGCTGATTTTTTTATG
>CACXFX010000153.1 GCA_902767055.1 uncultured Pseudomonadota bacterium | reverse complement strand
TAAAGCTCTTTTTCCTGCCACGAACCTGTCGGCGTTTGTTGCCAATAATGGCGTTCGCCGGCATTACCTTTAAAAGCAAGCCACGTTGTTCTTGCTTTAGAAAGCTCGTTTTCATTATTTGCATCAAAAATATATAATATCCGCTCAAAACCTTGCGTATTTTCAAGATTGATATCCGCTCCGTCAACAGCAAACAAAAGTGTCGCCCCATTCGGATTTTCGTCATCTGATGAAAGATAAATCGGCTGCATATCGGCAAAACCGTCTTTTTTAACCCCGTGCGGCAAAAAACTTTCTTCATCAAACGTCCATAAAAGCGAGCTTAAAAAATCGACCCTTAGTTCTCCGCCGACCTTGATTTTTATTCTTTTTCCGCTTTCATAGGCTTTTGATGCGAGCTTGGGCAGAGCCTCGTCCAAAGAACTTTTGCTCAAATGATAAAAATCAATCCGCACGCCCCATCCCCTGCTCTGTTTTAACCACCTTGCGATCAAGCGGGGTTGTTTCAATCAACAATTCAGTCTCCTCGCCGTCACGAAAAACCTTAAATGTCAACTCCGTTTCAGGCTTTAATCCTGATATAAACACTTTAAACGCCTGCTCGGAAACAACGGGCGTATCGTTATACGAGGTGATGATGTCACCGACACGCAAATCGTTTTTCAATGCCCAGTTTTCATCTTTTAACCCTGTTATGATTAAGGCTTTTTGCCCGCCTTGTAAAACCGTTTCTTTCAAATCCAAAGCCAGCGCAGCGTGCGTGATATTCCCGTTCTTTTTAAGCTCTTGATAAACACGCTTGATTTGATTTGACGGTATGGCAAACCCAAGCCCGACACTGTTTGATTTTTTAGAAAAAATCAAAGTATTGAGCCCGACGACTTCGCCTTGCATATCAAACATCGGCCCACCGGAATTTCCCTCATTAATCTGCGCATCGGTCTGGATATAATCATCAAACGGCGTTTCGCCGATATTGCGCGATTTGGCTGAAACAATACCCGTTGTCACACTGTTTGAAAGCCCAAACGGATTACCGACAGCCAAAACCCAATCACCGACTTCCAGAGCATCCGAATCACCCAAAACAGCAGGACTTAAAGGCTGAGCCGGCTCAATTTTTAAAAGTGCGATATCGGTCACCTCATCCTCACCGATTAAATCGGCGACATATGTTTCTCCGTCAAAAGTCGTAACTTTAATTTCCTTTGATTTTTCAATCACATGACGATTGGTCAAAACATATCCGTCTTCATCGGCGATAAATCCCGAACCGAGCGAAGTATGTCCGGAAGTGTCAAAAATCAAACTGTCTTCGACATCATCGGTTTGCGTTTGAGCCTGCATTGCCGTTGAAATATTAACAACCGCCGGCATGACCTGCTTGACAATCGGCGCAAATGATGTTTGAGCATACGCATTCATACTCAATAAAAGAGCCAACAATCCGATTTTCTTAAACATTGGCGTGTCCTACTTAATTTTGTTCTTAAAGTATTTGAAAAATTCCGCATCCGGAGACAAAACAAGACTGTTTTTATCATCGGCCATTGCATTTTTATACGCCTCCATCGAACGATAAAACTGATAGAACTCGGCGTCCGTAGAAGCTGCCTTATTCCAAATTTCGGTTGCTTCTTTATCACCTTGACCTTTAATAATCTGAGCCTTTTTCTCAGCTTCGGCAACAATAATTGTGCTTTCTTTATCGGCAGTTGCCCTGATTTGCTGAGCGGCCTGTTGGCCTTCGGCACGCGCCTCTTTTGCATCACGTTCACGCTCGGCTTTCATCCGATCATTAATGGCTTGCAAAACCTCAATCGGCAAATCGGCACGACGAATACGCACTTCGGCCACCTGCACACCGATTTGTGCGGCATCTTTTTTAACCGCCTCTGAAATATCAGCCATAATCTGAGAACGCTTTTCCGAAAGCAACTCTTTTAACGTAATACGCCCCAAAACATTACGCACGGACGAATTGACAATTTCTTCCAATTTACTCTGTGCCTGAAATTCCGTCCTGACCGTTTGATAAAATTTTAGCGGATCCACGATTTGATAACGTGTAAAACTGTCGACATCCAAACGCTTTTTATCACCCAAAACAATTTCTTGCGCCGGCGGATCCAGATTTAAAAGCCGCGTGTCATAATAAACAACTTTTTGGATAAACGGCACTTTGATTTTCAGCCCCGGGGTTTGTACCACACGCACCGGCTCACCGAATTGGAGAACAATGGCCTGCTCAAACTGTTGCACGGTATAAAGCGACTCGCTCAAAACAATCACGACGAGCCCGAAAAGCGCAAAAAGCAAATATTTAATCTTCAAATTTGACATTCGTTTTCTCCTTTTATTTGACTTCTAAAATCGGCAAAACATTCGCGCCTTTGGCAGACGGATCGACAATGGTCGTTTTTGATTTTTTAATCACATTTTCCATTGTTTCCAAATAAAGCCTCGTCGCCGTAACCTCTTTACCACCCTGATAAGCATGATAAACGCTCATAAAACGCTCGGCATCACCTTTGGCTTTGTTGATGACGGCCTCTTTATAGGCCTCAGCTTCCTGCAAACGTTTGACGGCCTCACCTTTTGCTTTCGGCAAAACTTCATTTCGATAAGCCTCAGCCTCATTTTTGAAACGCTCCTGATCGGCTTTGGCGCGCTGAACTTCGTTAAAAGCATCAACAACCTGCTTTGGCGGATCTGCTTTTTGCAATTTGACACGCACGATTAAAATACCGGCGCCGAAATCATCCATCAGCTTTTGCAATTCGGTTTTTGTTTCATCTTCAACTTTGCTTCGATCACCCGTGATAATCGGTTGCATCTCAGATTGTCCGACAATCTCACGAAGCACCGATTGAGCCGCCACACGCACCGTCACATCCGGACTTTTGACATTAAACAAATAATCTTTGGCATTTTTAATTTTCCACACAACCGTCAAATTGATATCGACAATGTTTTCATCACCGGTCAACATATGGCTTTCGGTAAACGAATTGAGCGCAACACTTGAACGATTTGAAAATCTGTTTTGCGTCATATTTTCTTCAACGCCCAAATTAATGCTTCGCTCTTGCGTGACATTGACTTTGATGACTTTTTCAATCGGATAAGGCAAATGATAATGTAAACCGGCCGAAGTCGTTTCAACGTATTTACCAAAACGCAACACAACACCTTCCTCGCTCGGTTGCAACTGATAAAAACCGGATCCGAGCCAAAGCAACAAAAGCGCCAAGGCAGAAAGTTTCAACAACCCGCCCGAATCGTTTTTTGCTCCGCCTAAATGCGCAACCTTAAAAGGCGAAATGTTTTTAAGTTTTTTGGCAACGACATCGCCAACCTCCTGCGGCAAATCCGTTTCCCAAGGATTATTTTTTTGTGTCATAATACATCCCTCATTAAAGCTTTTACAATGCAATTAAGATAATATAAATCTGCCTTAAAAACAACGAAACATTCAAGATTTATCCACATTTGAAAAACTTTAATACCGCAAGCACAAAAATATTTGACAATCTCAATTAAATATCGCTAAATTTTTTTCTTTTTAACAAAATCTATTGACTTATCTTTTAAAACGGATAGATAAGAATCATATCGCTTAACTTAAGGGAAAAAAGATGGAAAACATTGCCCGAATCGCTCAAAAATATTTTGCTCCGGAAAGTATTAAAAGCGCACAAAATTTTAACGGACATATCATTATTACGCTTGAAAATGAAGAAGAAAACGCATCAAAAGCCGATGCTTTGAAAGCTGAACTGTTAGGCCTTGAAAATATACAAAAAGCAAGTGTGATTTTTACAAAGAAAAAGGCTCCGCAGCTTTCGCCTGATATTGAAAAATGGAAGATCAAAGGCATCAAACACATCATCGGCGTTGCATCCGGCAAAGGCGGTGTCGGAAAATCGACAACAGCCGTCAATTTGGCACTGGCACTCGCTGATTTAGGAAAAAAAGTTGCTATTTTTGATGCGGATATTTACGGGCCCTCTTTGCCGACAATGCTCTCTTTTGAAAACACACCGCCAACCTCTTATGACGGCAAAATTTTTGAGCCGTTCGAAAATTTCGGGATTAAAGCGATGTCCATCGGCTCGTTGATTGATCGCGACACACCGCTGATTTGGCGCGGTTCAAAAGCCTGTGGGGCGATTGAACAAATGTTAACCGAAACGAATTGGGGAGAGATTGATGTCATGGTCATAGATATGCCGCCCGGCACCGGCGATATCCAAATCACGCTTTCTCAACGTCTTGATTTTGACGGTATCGTGATTGTTTCAACCCCTCAGGATATCGCCTTGATTGATGCTGTCAAAGGTGTCAATATGTTTGAAAAAATCAATATCAAGATTCTAGGGATTGTGCAAAATATGGCTTATTACATCTGTCCTCATTGCGGGCAAAAGAGTTATATCTTCGGGCAAAACGGTGCCCGACAAACAGCTCAAAAGATGGCCATCAGATTTTTAGGCGATATTCCGCTCGAACAGTCCATTCGCACTTTTTCGGACGAGGGAACACCTATTGTCGCGGCTTTGCCTGACAGCCAATCTGCTAAATCTTATCGTCAAATCGGGGCAAAAATACTCCAAAATCTGTGATTTTTCATTTCACCCATATACCTGTTTGAATCAATCGTGCAATGCGTTCGGCACGCTTTCCGACATCACGCGCATACTTTGAGTTTAAACACTCTTTTGCCGCCCCCTTAAAATCTCCGATAAACATGGCGTTTAGCATTTTCTTAAATTTCAACAAACGCGAAATACCCATATTAAAACACATATCAAGAAGCGCATATTGCCTCTC
>CACXFX010000152.1 GCA_902767055.1 uncultured Pseudomonadota bacterium | reverse complement strand
CCTTCTCTATTTTTATCATCATTTCTTACTCCTTTCATTAATATTGTATCTCTCCCAAGTCTCCTTGGGAGGGTTTTTTTTGTGTGAAAACCACCGGCTAGGCCGCTGGTTCGGTGTAGCTTACGGCGGTAACATGCTAAGCGCGGCTGTTTTTTTCTTCATTTTCTTTCTTTTTTATTTGACTTATCTCTTCTTTTATGCTCTAATATCTTTGTAACCAGTTGGTTGCGGTGTTTGTAAGACACGTTCAAACCAAGATAAACTCCTTGACGAGGAGTTGTCGAAATAAGCATAGTTTTATGGCGAATAAGGCAAACTGTTGGTTTGACAGTTCTTACAGCTCCTCTTCCGTTTTGGTTAATTAAACGGAAATTTTTTTATCTAACCAATATTTAAGGATAAAAAGAATGAAAAAATTGATTTTTATTTTAGGTGTTTTTTTAAGTCTTAATACAAAAGCTCAAGAGGTAACCGTTGTTGCTCAGACAAATCCGAATGATGCCTCAACCAAATGCGGTGATAATTGCACTTGGACTTTATACAGCAACGGAAAACTTGAAATTTTAGGTACTGGTGATATGATTGATTTTCACCATGCAGAACAACCATGGTATACAAATCTTGATTTAATTACATCAATAGAAATAGAAAACGGAATTACTTCTATCGGTGAAAAGGCTTTTCATCGTGCTGAAAATTTGACAAGTGTAGAAATTCCCGATTCTGTTACTAAAATTAAATATGATTCATTTTATGGTGCAAAAAATTTAACAAACATTGTTATCCCCGATCGTGTTGAATTAATAGGACAAGATGCTTTCGGTGTAACAGGACTTACCAAACTTGTTGTTCCTGATTCTGTTACACAGATAGGTGCATGGGCATTTCCTTTTACAGTGACAAATCTTTTTATTGGCGAGCAGGTTACCAGTATATCTGATTTAGCTTTTAGAAGGGTATCAGGGCAGGTTTATTGCGCAATGCCCTCTGACGAAACAGAATCTCCATGTGCCGGTAAAGCTTCAAATATCGGATATTATACAAAAGATAAAAGCGGGGCGTATAAAATAGGGGATGATTATTATGCAACAGCATCTGATTTTATAAATGAGATGAAATGCTTGGGAGGATTAACAGAAGATTGTATCGCAAAAGCACTGAATGAAAAGAGCTCAAAACTCTATAATCAAGGTAAAGTTTGTAAAAGCATGGAATCATGTCAAGCACTTGTTTATTCTGATTATAATAATGAAATTTTAAGTGTCGGAAATAAAAATTATGCTTCACTTGCTGATTTACTTTCCGGCAAGTATATCCCAAAACGAATTTATACTATTGAAGAAGCGAATAAGGTTGCTAAGCCGACAGGAAATACTTTTCGTATCAGGTACAGATAATTTTTTTTGAGCGCACTCTTGACAGCTCTTTTAAAGAGGGTTAATTTGGCTATCAGTTTAGGAGAAAGCTTAAATGTACCGGTTTTTAAAAAATCATCTTTTTTGGATTGTCTGCAGTTTTATTTTCGGTCTTTATTTTGCGTTTTTGGCGCTTATCTTTTTTGCACCGCACCAAGATGCGCTTGAGCGCGGTTTTATCCCCTGCACAAAGCAAATGATGCAAGAGCTTGCCTTGTGTCAAAAAAATAAAGTTTCGTGCACTTTTAAGCTTATCTTAAAAAACAATGTTTGTGATTTTAAGGTCGTCAAAAAGGGTTTTGATTTATGGCTTGAAGGAAAAGAGGCAAGGCCTTGGTCATATTATTATTTTACGCCGACTTTAAATGAGCCGGATGTTCTTGAAGATGAGGCCTTAAAAGATTATTATCAAAATAATCAGAATATCGCACGTGAAATGGAAGAATTAAATCAAAAAGCCATTGAGTTGCAAATAAGACAGGAGCAATTGAAAAATGAAGAAAAACCTCAATAAAGAGAATTTGCCCGCATGGGATTTGTCAGATTTATACAAAGGTATTGATGATCCACAAATCAAAAAAGATTTGGCAAGCTATAAGAAAAACGCACTTTTGCTTAATAAAAAATATCAGGGAAAGCTGAATTTGCTTTGCGCAGAAGAGTTTTTGAGGGCGCTTAAACTTTTGGAAAAGAATGCTGTTTTGGGTGGTCGACTCGGCGGTTTTGCCTATCTTAATATGTCGACGCAGATGAAAAATCCGGAAGCAATGATTTTTTATCAAAACATTTCGGAGACTTTAACCGAACTTGCCAAGCCGACAATTTTCTTTTCGCTTGAGCTTAATCAATTAAGCGATGCCAAAATCAAGGAATGGCTTAAAGATAAGAATGTTGCTTTTTATAAGCCTTTTATTCAGCGCGTGCGAAAATATAAGAAATATGAACTTTCCGAACCGTTGGAAGAGCTTTTGCTCGAAAAATCGGTTACGTCGACAGATGCTTGGGTCAGGCTTTATGAAGAAACATCATCAAGGCTCGTTTACACAGTTGACGGCAAAACATATAATGATGCCGAAATTTCAAAACTTTTGCTTGATAAAGACATCCAAACGCGCCACAAAGCAGGTGCCGAGCTTAATCGCGTTGCCAAAGAAAATGCGCCTTTGTTTGCACTTGTTTATAATATGATTATCAAAGATAAGGCCATTGAAGACAATAAACGCGGTTTTAAGGGGCCTGTTTCGGCGCGCAATATGGCAGAAGATGTCAAAGATGAAGTTGTTGAAACGCTTGCTCAAACCGTCAAAGACAACTATAAAAACATTGCCCATCGTTTTTATCAGTTAAAGGCCAAATGGCTCGGGGTCAAAAAAATCAGCTATTGGGACAGAAATGCGCCGCTTCCTTTTTCTTATGATGCGCATTATACGTGGGATGAGGCCGTTCAAACAGTCTTAAAAGGATACCAAAAATTCTCGCCTGATTTAAGAAAAATCGCAGATGACTTTTTTGATCATAATTGGATTGATGTTCCGCCGCGCGACGGTAAACGCAGCGGTGCTTATTGCAGTGGGCCGATTGCCTCAGCGCATCCGTATTTGTTCTTAAATTTTGTCGGTAAACAGAACGATGTTTTGACTTTGGCGCATGAATTGGGACACGGCTGTCACCATCAATTGAGGCTTAAAAACGGCGATTTGAACGAGCATTCGCGTATGACAACCGAAGAAGTTGCTTCCGTTTTCGGTGAAATGCTTGTTTTTCAGGGTTTGCTTGATGACTTAAAAGATGATAAAGCCAAGCTTTGTCTGATTGCTTCAAAGGTGGGTGATATGATTAATACGGCAATTCGCCAAATTGCTTTTCACTTTTTTGAGTTGCGTGCGCACAATGAGCGTAAATCAGGTGAACTTAGCGAACAAAGGCTTTGTCAAATTTGGCTTGAGGAGATGAAAGACAGCCTCGGGCCTGCGGTTGAAGTAGGCGATGATTGCAAATATATTTGGTCTCAGGTTGGACATTTCTTTTTCTTGCCGTTTTATGTATATGCTTATTCGTTTGCGGATTGTTTGGTCAATTCGCTTTATCAGGTGTATCAAAAAGGAACGGTTGACAATTTTGCAGATAAATACTTGCACCTTTTGAGCCAAACGGCCATCGGAGATTATGAAAAAATCTTAAAGCCGTTCGGCTTAAACCCGAATAAGCCGGATTTTTGGCAACACGGCCTTAATCTGATTTCATCATATATTGATGAACTTGAGAGATTGGATAAAAAGATTTTCGGATAATGCAAAAGCCCGCTGTTAAAGCGGGCTTAGTTTTAGCGGTATTTGATGCGAACAGTATTGCCGGTCGGCTTAGCCACGGCATTGGCTTCGTCGATGGTATATGTACGTTTATTCTTAAAGCCTTTTATTGTTCCGTCTTCATTATAAAGCGTTGTGCTGCCGTCGGGCGAAGCTTTGGAAATATAACGAAGAATATCTCCTCCTTGCATAAAAACAGAACTGCCATCCGACAGCGTTACCGTATCACCGACACACCCTTTTACATAACCTGTAACGCAAATGAGTGATGTATCAGGCATAGGAAGTGAGGTACAAGGCTCGGTATTACAGTTAACCTGTGATGTTGAAACATAATTCCCATTGGCATCATAGGTCCAGCGATATTGCTCCTGTGCTATATCATGTTTGATATTTTCATTACCATGATAATATGTCTGAGAAATCACATTCCCATTTGCATCATAGGCCATGCGATATTGGTCGTCTGCTATATCATGTTTGATATTTTCATCATCGAAATACAGTGTCTCAGAGACCATATAACTGTTAGCATCATAGGTATAGCGCACTTGAACGCTTGCTATATCATTTTTGATATTTTCATCACCATAATAACTTGTCTCAGAAGCCATGCGCCCATTTGCATCATAAGTGTAGCGCGTTTGCTCATCTGCTATATCATCAAAATAATATGTCTCAGAAGTCTTATTACCGTTCTTATCATAATCCCAAACACTTTTAGATGTGCCGTAGGTTGATTCCGTCATTTGACCATTATTATTACAGATGCAACTACAACCTTCTGGGCAAACGCCATCAGGACAAGTTGCAGCCAAAGCAGATGATGCAAATGCCAATTCTATCAACAAAGTCAGCATATATTGTTCTTTTTTCATCATT
>CACXFX010000151.1 GCA_902767055.1 uncultured Pseudomonadota bacterium | reverse complement strand
TCCTAAAAAACAAATTAAATCATACAAGGCTCTATGTAACCGCATTTATTTTAAAATGCAAGTCTTTTTTTATTAAATTCCATTGAGGATCAATTGCCTTAACGATATTTAATCCGAAAAGTATTTCCCGTCGGCTTGGCCACTCGATTGGCTTCGTCAACGGTGTAGATTACTCGACGGCACAAACCACTCAAATTTTGACAATTACTGCAACATTTTCTTTTCGTTACATCAGACTCTTGCAAACATTCATCACCATTCCAATAATAATTTTTACTGTTACATTGTTCTTTTTTAGCTTTTATCAAATGAGCAGATAAAACGCTTGTTGTTTCAAAATCGTTAATATCATCACTATAGTATTTATATTTCCCAAGCATCTCTTTAATCACCTCATCTTACCGATATTTAATCGACACCCTGTTTCTTTCACCTGTAACTTTATTCGCCTCATCGATGGTATAAATCTTCTTTCCCTTATAATTAAAATTTGCCGCACTTTTCATATTACGTGTATTTAAAAAATTTGTTTTGCATTTATCCAAATCCCCGTAACAATTGATTTTGATATTATCAGGACTGATACTAATACTATTAAAATCTGCTTGGTTAGACCAAACAGTTGAATCATACATCGTCACACTTTGTACTTTATAATCTTCATCAAATGCTGCTACATCAACTTTTTGTACGCTTTTAGCAAGTTCTATTGTTTTAATATTACCACAATAAAAAAAAGCATTAAAACCAACCTTTGTAATTCCTTCTTCAACAACAACTTCTTTGATTTTTAACCTATCTGCAAACCATGGTGTTTGATCTCTTGTTTCATCATCATACCCTGTCATCTCGCCGGTCCCAGAAACACGCATAACACCCGTTTCGGTATCCAGCGTTGCCGTGCAATGCTCTCCGCATTCGTATGTTTTTGTTTCCGCCATCGCATTAAATGCGAAACCCACACTTAAAATCAAAATCCAAATTTTCATAACCTTTTCTCCTTATTCTTTACCGTCATCCCATTCCCGTCATCCCGAACTTGTTTCGGGATCTCGGGATATTAGGATCTCGGCACCTCATTTTCATCGCCCGCGCTTTCAAGCGCATAAAGCGATGCTTGAAGATCATTAAACCAAAACCGCGCCTTTTTTAGTAGCGACGGGGTGTTAACTAATCATGTAATAGGAATGACTCCGATGACCTTTAGAATAAAATTCCTGTACATCTCTCACCGGCACCCCGACTGAATTTCGGGGATAACAGTATTTTCCCAAAAAAGAAAAACACCATAAAAAACAGTGTTACCCTCACTGCCTATTACAAAAGCTAGTTACAGCTCCGCGCCCAATATCAAGGCACTTGACAAAGAAATTTCTTCCTCTATCCAAACTACATTAGAGCATAAAAAAATATACTTGTCAAATAAAATTTAATAAACTTCGTGTTTACGAATCTAACATCGCCGCATCACCGATATTTTTGATTTTCGGCAAGGCATAATTTTCTATGATAAAAGAGAGCGTTTTATTGACCATTTTATCGGTATCCTTTAAGGTTTTGC
Organism: uncultured Pseudomonadota bacterium; assembly: GCA_902767055.1. GTDB lineage: Bacteria > Pseudomonadota > Alphaproteobacteria > RF32 > CAG-239 > UBA1254. The sequence continues at coordinate 1,001 of CACXFX010000151.1, read as the reverse complement.
TCAAAAGTTCTCGATCTTCACCTTTTTGCAAACGCCCGGCTAAAATCCGATAAACCTCGCTAAGCTCGGTAAGCGAATCAACAACCTCTCCCAAATAAGACGGAATTTTCAAATTATGACAGCCGCCCCAAAACCCCTCTAAAAAACCATTTTCAACCTCTTCATAACGGATTTGCGCCAGGCAAAGCGGATTATCCTCATTCTGTCTTGAAAGTTTGAACTTATTAAAACCTATATCCTCAAATATTTTATCCCAAAGCCCCATAAAAAATTTGAAAAACAATTCGGCTTCATTTTTTGTTTCAAGCCGGGGCTGTTTTTCTTCTTCCCAAAATGATGAAATCACATCGGCCGGCCTAAGCAATTGATTTGGCGAGCATATTGCGCCGGCAAAACGCATTTTAATAACCTCAAGGGGCACCTCGCAACCGTAGTGGCTTAAAAATTTTTTGAAATTATCATCTCCAATATATTCATTTTGCCTTTGCATTTAAAATCTTCTTCGTATATGATGGGATCAATCTTTAAAAATTAATATAGGGAAATTTTCAAAAATGTCCAGTACAAAAATGATTTTCACCGTTTCTTTTTTGCTGTTTTTAAGTGCCTGCAGCGTTTTTGAACCGTTTGTCGATCGCCGCCGCGATGCAGGCCAGACCGATCCGCAAAAAATTTATACCGGACGCTCAAAACCAAATGCACCTGCCATATGCTCAAACAACCTGTGGACAGATCAGCAAAAAATCCAGATTTTGGCTGACAATGAGTGTATCAAATACAACAAAGGGTCGCACGCCGTTAAAACAGGACAAAGCCACTTTACTTGTAAACTGTTGTTGCCGACCCATACATATTTTAAATGCGAAAGATAGGGAAAAAATAAATGTTGTCACTTGAAAAACAATTAAACTTAAAAATTAAAAAAATATTTCAATCATTTGATTTTGATGAAAAATTTGCTTTCACAAAACCGTCAGACAGACCGGATTTAAGTGATTTTC
>CACXFX010000150.1 GCA_902767055.1 uncultured Pseudomonadota bacterium | reverse complement strand
TTTTTTTATCCTCGCCCCGACCCAAGTGGGTCGAGAGTTCCTTTATTGACCTCAATTCAAAAAGAGCACCTTTCTAGGTGCTCTTTTTGAATTGGTGCCGACAGAGAGACTTGAACTCCCGACCCACTGATTACAAATCAGTTGCTCTACCAACTGAGCTATGTCGGCGCGATTGATGAGAGCTATATAAATGAAAAATTTGGTGCTGTCAATATAATATTTTAAATTTTATCAATTTTTTTAGATTCGCCTCAATACCCAGCCGATTAAAAGACTTTTTTGTACTTATAAACATAGACTTTAGTTGATATACCCTTTTTATGTGCACGGTTGCGGTTATATTAAAGTTTAACCAAGGAGACAATTATGAAGGTCAATATTGCCAATTATGTTTATCACGACCTTTTAAATCGTTTTGCCACTCAAAATGATGAAACGGTGGACAGCGATTTGATTGATGTTCTTATCACAAAATGGGACAATAAAGAGTATTTTTTGCCCGATTCGAGTCTGAAATTAAGGCATATACAAAAGATTCGTCCGCCGCATCTGATGTAAAACGAATCGGCTTGTCAAGATAGCCATGTTGCCATCTTTAAAATTTTGTTTGAAGCTGATATTTTACGCTTTAGCAATAAAAACAAAAAAGAGGCAAAAATGTTAAACACTTATCGGCAAAATCAAAAACAACAATCTGAGCTTGAAAAAAATATTATGTTTGTCACGACAATTTATGACACTTTTGAGGCTTTGGAAGAAACGCTCGGCAAACTCAAATTGGAACGTCCTCTTTTTTTGGTATATTTGGCTAAAAAATCTTTTGCCGAAGAAGTTTTTAAATATGCACAAAAAGACGATCAGATTTATTTGTCCCCAAAACAAAAAAATAATCAGCGTCCGGTTTTGCAATAAAATTTTTTAAAAATACTTTACTTTTATTTTGAGTGTTGATATAATCAAAACAGCTAAAGAGAAGAAATCCTCTTTGGTCAGTGCTCGGTTGGGCACGGGGCTTTCCAAAGCTTTTAAACTAAGTGCAGTGAAGGATAACACTGTTATTTGTGTTATTTTTTGTTTTAAAATAACACGATTATCCCCGAAATTTTGGTCGGGGTGTCGATGGCGGATGTACAGGATAATATTCTAAAGGCCATCGGAGTCATTTCACTTAGTATGATTTTGGAACTCCCCGCCGCTTAACCGAAAGTGCGGCTTTTTATTTGAAATTAACTTGGAGAAAATTTATGAGAAAACGAATTTTAATAATGGGGTTGTTGCCGGTTTTGAATGCATATGCCGAGTGCGATGAAGAAGGTTATTTTGATTGCGGTACGACAGGCGATGTGAAGTGGTACGTGTCTGAGGATAAAACAAAGCTCACTGTTTCGGGTAACGGACAAATGGGAAATTATAGTGCAACCTACAATGATGGTATTTATTCTAATTCCGCACCTTGGGGGATATATCAAGATACAATTACGACCGTTGATGTCACTCCCGGCGTCACAAGTCTTGGAACGTATGCCTTTTTGGCAATGCCGAATATCTCGGATGTGACACTGCCGGAAGGATTATTGTCTATCGGACGAAGCACATTTAATCGTTGCTATAATCTTAAAAATATGACTATTCCTGAAACGGTTCAAGAACTCGGATCATATTCTATCCAAATGACGGGGCTTGAAAGTATTGTTGTTCCTCAAAGTGTGACGACAATTGCTGGATTGGCTTTCGGATACAATTCGGAACTTAAAAGCATTGTTATCGGTGATGGGGTTACACAGATCTCTTCCCAGGCTTTTGAGGGTAGTGAGGATGCTTATATTTATTGTCAAGATAATGCTGTGCGAACATGTAAAGATTTAATTTCAGCTTACAATCCTCAATCATTAAACAAACTCAGGAAATTTACAACTTTAAGTGATGGCAAAATTAAAGTCGGTTCAAAAATTTATGATAATATCAATGAGTTACCCCAATACGTTTTAAGGCGTATTTATACCATTGATGAAGCCAATCGTGTGGCAGGAGAGGTCAATACGGTTCGTATCAGATACAGGTAAGCCAAGTTTCTAAATCTTTTAAGGCGCGGGTGGCATAAGCTTCTTTTCGCTCAGTGCCTTTTAAGTATTTTTTCTTGCCGCTTGGGGTTAGAACAGGGGCGATATCTTCAAATAAACCGAAATTGATGTTCATCGGTTGATAATTTTCAATATTTTGGGCATCACGCAAATGGCCGAGCATTGCGCCGAGCGCTGTTGTTTTTGGCGGGAGGGAAGGGGTTTGACCCGAAATCAAAGCGCTTGCAAAAATGCCGGCCATCAAACCGACGGAAGCGCTTTCAACATAGCCTTCACAGCCCGTAATTTGTCCTGCAAACATAATATTCGGTTCGGTTTTTAATCTTAAAAACTCATCAAGCAAAACAGGGCTTTTGATGAATGTATTTTTATGTATGCCGCCAAGACGCGCAAATTGGGCATTTTCAAGCCCGGGGATCATCTTAAAAATGCGCGTCTGTTCGCCGTGTTTCAATTTTGTTTGAAAACCAACAATATTGCGCAGGGTGTCTGAGGTGTTATCTTGTCTGAGTTGCACAACGGCATATGGTTTGATATCTGTTTGATGCGGATTTGTCAAGCCGACGGGCTTCATTGGGCCGAATCTTAAGGTTTCCAAACCACGCTCGGCCATCACTTCAATCGGTAGGCAACCGTCAAAATACTCGGGCTTTTCAAAATCGTGGAATTGAACTTTTTCGGCGCTTAAAAGCGCGGCAACAAAATTTTCGTATTCTTGTTTATTTAGCGGGCAATTGATATAATCGTTTTTATCGCCTTTGTCATAGCGCGATTGGTACCATGCTTTTGAAAAATCGATGCTTTCGGTATATACAACAGGGGCAATCGCATCATAAAAACAAAGCGTTTCGCCCTTAATGCGTTTTAGGATATCGGTAGCCAGCGCCTCTGATGTCAGAGGACCTGTGGCCACAATAACAATGGTATCTTTAAAATCATCAAGTGATGTTATCTCTTTTGAAATAATATGAATGAGCGGATTGTTTTTCAGGGCTTCGGTAACGCTTGATGCGAAAAGATTGCGATCGACGGCCAAAGCGCCGCCCGCCGGCACTTTTGTCGCGTCTGCCGTTTTCAAAATAAGCGAATCGGCGCGGCGCATTTCTTCATGCAACAGGCCGACGGCATTGTGCATATAATCATCGGCGCGCAGGGAATTTGAACAAACAAGCTCGGCAAAATTGTTGTTTTTGTGTGCCGGTGAAAATTTGACGGGTTTCATATCATACAAATCAACCCCGATGCCGCGCTTAGCCAATTGCCAAGCAGCTTCTGAGCCGGCAAGTCCGCCACCGATAATCGAAACTTTTTTTGCCATCTTGTTAACCTCTTTTGTTTTTTTTACCTTTTAACGTGCTTTAAAAAAGAGGTCAATAATAATCAAAAAGGTTATTAAATATTTTTTAAGTCTCAAGTGTTATGCTCAGGTCTCAAAAGAGGGTGCAAATGAAAGTTTTGTATGGTTTTGTTGTTTTTATCTCAATGATGACGCCGCTTAAGCTTTTTGCTGAGCCGATGCCCGTCATTGCAGATGAAGATTTAAATTTTGATATGACCGAAGATGCCTTTGGCAATAAAATTGTGCCGAGTGTCAAAGAAAATGAAACAATTCAAGTTGATACATCACGCTCGCTGACACAAAATTTTAAAGAAAATGCTCAAGGGCAAGATGAAAAAACTGAAAAACCGGAAGTCAAAAAAAGTGGTGAAAGTTGGGTTAAGAGCTTGTTTAAAGGCAACGATAAATCCGACAGTGTTAAAGATTTGATGGCTCAGCAAAAAAAGGCCAAAGCCAAACGATCAAACGCGTCAGTGTTTGATATCGCGGGTGTGATGCTCAGAATGAGCTATAATCAGGCCGAAACGGAATTGTTCAAACGCGGTTATAAAAGAATCAGCCAAAAAATGGATGTGCCGAATTTTATACGTTGGCGCAATGAAGAAAAATGCCGTAATCAAGGTGTCGTCGGTTATGAAAGGCTTGAAAATTGCATTATTAAATTGGCGCAAAAAGACAATCATTATTATATTTCTCAAGCAACTTTTAATAAATTTGACAGCAAAGAAACGGTTGAGATTTTCCTATCAAGTACTTTTACCAACAACAAGGTTTATAAAATCACTTATCGAACCGAAGCGGCAAATGTCACGGGCAGCGGGACAAAGGCCGTTTATTTGCGCAATTTGAAAGTTTATGATTTTTGGAAAAAAATCAGCCAAAAATACGGACATCCGGATGACGAGCAAGATGCGATTTGGGGTCTTGGTGACAACAGGCCGTATCTTAAGGCATCAACGGGGTATTTAAGGCTTGAAGATCCGCTTTTGCAAGCCCTTGATGTCAATCGTATGTCGCGCGAAGACCAAAAATTTATTCACACGGATAATTATACTTTTTAATAAAGGCAATATCATGACGGCGATTTCACCCTCTGAAATAACAGAACTTGTTTGCACACGTATCAGTCACGATTTAATCGGTAATATCGGCTCTATTTCAAATGCGCTTGAATTGTTGGAAGAAAGCACGGATGATATCGACGATATTAAGCCGATTTTGGCCATCGGTTCTGAAATATTGATTGCAAGGTTAAAGTTTTTCAGGCTTGCTTTCGGGCTTAAAAATGCCGCGCCGAAAAATTTTGATGAAATGTGCGAGATTGCTCAAAATTATCTCAAAACGCTCGGTGGGCCGAATGATAAACAAGAGATTGTTTGGAAAATCGATAATGTGTCGCTTTATAAAGTGGTTTATTTAGGCTTGATGGCTTTAAGCGACGTTTTAATCAAAGGCGGGCATTTTGAAGTTTTAGAGGCAAATGACGGGCTCAAAATCAAAGTGACCTCAGAGTATAATTTATCAAAAGAAAAGCTTAAAAATATCCAAAAAGCCGTTGAGGGAAAAATCCCGGAAGATAACCCTGCCTTGCTCGCACCTGTCGTATACTTAAACAGTTTGCTTGAAGAGGTTGGCGTTCATATCATTCTTGAGGCGACGGATAAAGAAGCTGTTTTGAATTTAAGATAAATACTTAAAATTTTTTATTCTTCATACTTGACTTTAGACAAAAATTTTGCTATCAAAGAATCAAATTGATCCTATTTTTAAACAATTATCATATTTTTGTGCTATGAAAACCGATAAAATTTCGGCAAAACGCCTTTGGATATCTGCAATCGGGTATGCATTGGCGGGCGGATTTATCAACAATCTCGTGATTGCGCCTTTTACGGGTCAGCCGTTGGTTGCATGGACGCATTTGTTGACCGCTTTGGGTATCTTGCTCGGTATATCCGGTGCAAGAGATTATCTGACACGAAACAAGGGCGAAGAATTGCCTGAAAATGTTTCGGACAAAGGCTGGAAAAGGTTGTGGATACCGATTACCGGCTGGGCGCTGTTCGGCGGCTTTTTTATCAATTGTGTCCTGGGACCGTATCTGAATATAAAATTGGACAACTGGGCGCAATTGATTTCGACATTGACTGTGATGCTCGGTATATCCGGCGCAAGAGATGTCGGCCTGTTGCCTCAAATCAATACGGCAAACGGTCAAATGGTGCAGAAAAAAGCCGGTGAAGAAAACAAGAAATGAGTGAAAGGGGCGTTGAAAAACAAGCGCCCCTTTGCTTTTTATTATCTGTATTTAATTGA
>CACXFX010000149.1 GCA_902767055.1 uncultured Pseudomonadota bacterium | reverse complement strand
GCTTTTGTTGCACCGGGGCCTGTATTCGTTACCGAAGCAACAGCTGCGGCAAGTGATGTTGATAAATCATAGCCCGATAAATTTAAGGCAAGCGCAACGCCACCGATGGTTGCCAAAAACGAAAAAATGTATACGAAAACCGAATTAACAGCTTTGTCCGGAACGGCAGCGTCACCGATTTTAACCGGAACAACCTGATGCGGTTCAATCGATGCAATCATTACTTTCTTAAAATAAGCTTTCAAAACCTGCCAACGCATCACTTTAATAGAGCCGGTTGTCGAACCGATGCAACCGCCGTGCAAAGATAACAACATAAAAAAGACTGCCGTCCACATTCCCCAATCTAAATAATCCGCCGACGACAGCCCAGTTGTCGTCATCACGGCAACAATATTAAAAATACTATATCGCACGGCTTTGAAAAAATGGATATGATTATAAAAAGTCAGGTAAAGGGCTAAAAACAGCGTAAAAATCAGTATCGCACGCAAAAAATATTTAATCTGAGCCAAACGCAACTTATCCGCTTCTCGTTTTCTGATTAATATAATATAAAATGTCATCGGTAACGCGCCCGAAATCATAAAAACCGTTAAGACAAACTCAATTAATGCGCTGTCATAATAAGCAATAGAAGTATTTTTGGTCGAAAAACCCGCTGTTGCTACCGCAGATAAGGCATGATTTAAGGCATCAAATTTGCCCATACCGCAAAAATACAATGCAACGGCACAAAGGCTGACAAGTGTCAAATAAACACAGATAATCCATTTGGCAAGATCAATAAATTTAGGCATTAATTTATCACCGGTTTCGCTGTTTTCATGCGTAAACATTTGCATCCCGCCGATACCTAAAAACGGCAACATGGCTACGGCGAAAATAACAATCCCGATACCGCCTAAACCATTAAGCATTGAGCGCCAAAGCAAAACAGACCTTGGTAAAATTTCAACATCTTCAATCACGGTTGCACCGGTTGCCGTTACACCTGAGATGCTTTCAAATAATGCCGACGTCACATCATTTATCGCACCGCTCAAAACAAAGGGCAGGGTCGAAAATATTCCGACCGACACCCAACAAACCAGCGTAATTAAATAACCTTGTCTTAAAGAAATAGAACTGATTTTATGTTTGTTTGATAAAAAAAACATCAATCCGGTAAACAATGTGATAAGCATCGATGTTAAAAACGGTGACCAAGAGGACTGCGCATCATAAAAATCAAAGAATGCCGGAACAATCATGCTCAGCCCCAAAATCGAAAGCACAAACCCGTCAATCATCAAAACCGGTTGCCACATCGTATTATCCTCTTAAAGGGCAATATTATCTGCCATGTTTTTATCAACAAGTTTTTGATTGAGATTTTCATCTCCCAAGAAACATAATCCGGTTGCAACATTATCTGTCGTATATGCCACAATCAAACATTGCAAATTTTGACCTGAGGCTAAATCGCGCATATATTGTGTCACTTCTTGCTCGTCATACTTGATCGGATCGGTATAAATCCCGTACAAATAAAGGTATGTATCTTTGACATAAAGCTCATTTGCACCATAAACCACGGCTTCACCCTCAAGTAAAATCGGTGTTTTAAGATAATTTAAGCCCAATCCTTCTACCTTGCGATACAAAAGCAAAGCAGGTGCCTGTTCATCAAGCTCTTTTACTTTATCTTCAGATTCAGGTGTCGGTAATGACTCTTTTTTTTCTACCTCATCATTTTGAATTTTAATTGGGTCTTGCCTTAAAACTTCAGGTGTTTCGACAATGTTTTCTTGAACGATTTCAGGCTCTTTCTGTTCTTCTGGTACTATAACAACTTCCTCTTCGATCTTTTGAACGGGCGCTGCTTTTTTTAACGGTTGTTTAAGATCCCAAATGGGATATTTGACCGGTTCGTCAATTTTTGAAGTATCTGCTGATTTGATATCATTTGTCGCATCATGCTTGTTTTTTTGTGAGATCCAAGTTTTCGGATAGGCGTGGCTCAATTTGATATTCTTCGCAAACTTTTTAGGTTCAATAATCGAAGGCTCAGATTCTTGGGCTTGAACAACTTGAGGAGATTTGACTTTTTTAAATGATTGTCCGGCGATAAAATATTCCACGGCATAAATCGCCGCAATCAAAACAATCAAGGCTACCAAAGCCATTAAAAGTCTGAGCGGATGATGCAGAAAATACTTCAAAGCAAGCAGAAGCGTTTTCTTTAAGCGCCCGCATAACATCAAAAAATGCGCTTTTATTTTTTTGAATGTAATCATTTTGCACTCCCGTATTTTGCTTTTAACTCTTCTGTCCTCTCAGGCGTAATGCGTTCAAATAAAGGCTCACCGACTTCAAAAGGCATACCTTCTTTAACAGCCAAAAGCTCTTTTTGAACATTAAAATCTTTTAAGCCGGCATGTTCATCAATTTTTAAGTCTAGACGTGCCATCATATTCTCAGATGTTTCGGGCATAACAGGATATGATAAAAGAGCAAAAATACGTATTAAATTAATGCAAATATTTAAAATCGCACCTGCACGCTTCGGATCTTCTTTAATTACTGTCCAAGGCTCGGCAAGCGTAATATAATTGTTGCCTTCAACCCAAACAGCTCTGAGTTCTCCAAGCGCTTTTCGAAATTCAAGCTCACTCATATATTTAAAATACAAGTCAATATGAGTTTGAAGATTTGCTGCAAGCTCATTTTCAAGAGCTGTCCATGTATCTGCCGGGGGAACAGTATTACCGATTTTTGATGAAGTCATTTTCAAAACACGCGACACAAAATTGCCCAAAACGCCGTTTAAGTCTTTGTTGACGACACTTGAGAACAAATCAAACGTAAAGCTTGAATCTGAACTTTCGGGTATGTTACTCATCAAAAAGTAGCGCCAATAATCAGCTTTAAATTCTGTCACGGCATCGCCTGCAAAAACACCTCGATTTTCTGATTTTGAAAATTTACCGCCTTCATAAGTCAGATAGCTGAAACCTTTTAAGTAATCAACTTTTTTATAATTTTGGTTTGTTCCCAAAAGGGTCGCAGGGAAGGTGATGGAGTGATATGGGACATTATCTTTGCCCATAAACTCGACGTAATAAACATCTTTGTCTTCAAACCACCAATCTTTCCAGTCACGTTGTGTCGGTTTTTCATCAGACCATTGTTTTGTGATGCCTATATAACCGATCGGGGCATCAAACCATACATAAAAAACTTTGTCTTCATAGCCTTTTTTAGGCACAGGAAAACCCCATTTCAAATCGCGTGTGATACAACGAGGCTCTAAACCTTCTTTAAGCCATTTTAATGCAATAGAATAAGCAACATCCGGCCAAAATGCTTCTTTTGATTTGAGCCATTCTCTGAGTTGAGGCTCTATTTTTGGCAGATTTAAAAAAAGGTGTTTTGATGTTCTGACCTCCAAATTCGAAGATCCGGAAATCGTGCTTTTCGGATTAATCAAATCGGTCGGTTCCAAAACTTTGGTGCAATTTTCACACTGATCACCGCGCGCTTTATCATATCCGCAATACGGGCAGGTACCTGTAATATAGCGGTCGGCTAAAAACATTTTATCATCAATGGAATAAACCTGTTTAACTTCACGCTCTTCAATAAAACCATTTTTATCCAAAGCTTCAAAAATCTGATAGGTGATTTCTTTGTTTTGCTCGGATGATGTGCGGCCGAAATAATCAAATGAAAGATTAAAATCTTTATAAGTTTTATAGTGACGTTCATGATTCATATCGCAATAGCTTTGCACATCCATACCTGCTTTTAAGGCGCCGACTTCCGAAGTCGTTCCATGTTCATCCGTACCGACGATATACAAAACATTGTTACCCATCATTCGCTCAAAACGTGCATAAACATCAGACGGCAATAAACATCCGACCATATGCCCCAAATGCGGTACACCGTTAATATATGGAAGCGCAGAAGTGACGAGTATTTTTTTCATATACATTTTCTCCGAACAAACAATTATTTTCGCCCTTATTTTAGGCGCTTTTATTTAAACTTCAAGCATATTTTAAGCTTTTCAAACAAAAATAGCGGCATTTTTCAGCCGCCTTGTTGCTTTCTATGCCATTATCTGTATTTAATCCGAAATGTGTTTATTTCACCGGCAACTTCATTAGCTTCTTCAACCGTATAAATTCTGTGAACTTTATGTCCTCCGGACTTTTGTCCCTGAGAAGGATTATTTTGAACCAGTTGTGTATGAATTCCATAAGGCAAAAGATGGCTATCACAAGTCGATGTATTGCCTTTACAATAAACTACTAAAGATGATTTCTCTTCAGGAAAGACATATTTATCAGAAAAAATCGTTGTTTCAGGAATGGTTAACGATCTTAAAGTACTGATATCCAAAGCTCCTGTTGCGACCTGTGTAACGCTGTCGGGCAAAGTAAGACTTCCAATGTTAGTGCCGGCCAAAGCATATTGCCCGATAACAGCAACATCCTTTCCAAGAGAAATATTTGTTGCCGCAATTCCTTTGAAAGCATACTGTCCAAGGTCGGTAACACCATCAGAAACAACAATAGAATTAATATTTGCCGCATATGATCTCCATGGTGCCGTGGTTAGACTATTTTGTTCTTCATAGGTCGGAATAGCTCCGGTGCCGGAAATTGTCAAGACATCACCATCAAGAGACCATGAAATATTCTCAATTGTTCCTGATGCTGTTTGTGCATAACTTAAATGAGCAATCAATATCGTGCATGATATACTTAAAATAAATGCTTTTTTCATCAAATTATCTTCTTAAAAATTGTTGATACGGATTCGTAAATTTTCCAATCCGTCAGTGTTTTTCCACCTTAAAAGCTGAATGTCAAGAAAAATCGCACTTAAAATACAAAAAAAATTGACGTTACAAGTTTATTATCGTGATAGTATAATGATGAAAACAACAAGTTATGATACAATCTAAACCTGAAGACACTAATACTATATGCCTAATACGTACCGGTGTTATGGGGAATATGCTCAATTATCTATCCTTAATGCGGCTTAAAAATTACCTTTCATAGAAGGTTTAACATCTTCAAAGTGCAATAACTTTTCAACAATGTCATGCACTTTTTGAGGTGTATAAGGCATGTGGCAAAAGTCCATTTGATAGAATGTCGGCTTTATTTTATTTGAGTTTGAGGCTATGCAAAACGGACGCTTATCAAAAAGCATTGTTTGGCAAGGAACGGACAGTGCATCAAACTTTTGCCCGTCTTTTGTCAGCTCAAGGATTTTTTTACCGCCTTGACAATCAGCACAATTATTTTGCCTGATACAAACGGCGCTTGTGAACAGAGGTATATCTTGATAAACAATCAAGCTTGTTTCAAGTGAGCTGAGAGAACACAGTTCTTTGATGTTTTCCATCGTATCTTCAAGGGCAAACGATACACGTTTCGCACCGATTTTTTGTGCCATTAAAATCGATTCTGAATTGAGCGTATATATCATCGGGGAAAATGCCACGTCATATTTTCGCGGGTCAATAACTTCAAGCCCCCAATAATTGGAAACTTCCCATTTTTGATAGCCCAAATCAAGCAATTGTTTAACGGCATTGCTTAAAATTTCAGGGTTGCGACAAACAGTCGGCAAGGCAATTCTGAGTTTTTCTTTTGCTACTTTCGAAAGCCCTTTAAAATCAGGTTCATCACCGATTAAGTAAATCACTTCATCAAATTTGTTTAAATCAAGCAAATTCAAATTTTCAAGATTGTCTGTTTTGATGACAAAGCCTTGTGCCTTGCTTAAATATGGGGCAGGGGCGGGAGATAAAGTGCCATGTTTGAATTGTGGCTTTATCTTTTCATACAAACCGCGCCGCAAGTCATTAATCATTGATGCCGGAGCAAACAGTTTGTCCGGATTTTTAAGTTCAAATCCGTCAAGCTCAAGAATTGTATCCCCTGTTTTTGCAAAACTTTTAACAAAGGCGTCATAAACTTTTTCAATATTTGCGGCGGGCTCAAAATTTCCCGTTAATTCAAAGCAAAAATCACCGGATTTGGCTTTGATTTTATCTTTAAAAATCTGAGCAATCACATCAATTTTGACTTTGTTTTGAAATTCTTTGGGCTTTGGTTTTTGATAATCATATGCGCCTTTGACTTTTGATGATGAGGCAAGGTAAACGTCATATCCTTTTTCAAGATTGGGATAACTTTTCGGCAAATCAATTTCAATTTGTTGTCCGGCTTTGGATTCAAAAACATTTTTGCCGTTTTGGATAATATTTTGCACCGAAAATCCAAATGGTTTTTCTTGTCCTTTGACATCAATTTGCAATCCGTCGAAACGCCCGATTTGATGGGTCGGCGTGATGATCAAACGACCTTTAAAAATATTTTCAATTTTACCGATTTTAAGGCCACGATGACCGACAAAATCAGGATCGACAATATCTTTATTTTTACCCAAAACGTGAAATTTACACCATGGGCGTGAAAAAATCTGTTTGATATTTTCTGAGTTTTCTTTATCAGGAGTTTGCCCATCCAAAATTTTTCGATAATAATCCGTCACGGCCGCAACATAAAGCGCTGATTTTTTGCGCCCTTCAATTTTAAGAGATGTGGCTTTAAGCTTTAAAATATCACTTTCAAGAGCCATATCTTTCATTGAAAAAATATGCTTGTTTTCTCTATTCTGCCCAAAAATGCCGCGACAGGGGTACAAACATTTGCCCCGATTGGCACTTTTATCATATTCGAGTGCCGAAAATTGGCAAATGCCGCTATAAGAATAGCATAAAGCACCGTGAATAAAAACTTCTGTTTCAAGGCCATCGATGGCGGCAATTTCGTTGATTTCATTTAATGTCAATTCACGCGCCAAAACAACGCGGGAAAAACCGAGACTTTTCAAAAACAGCGCACGCTCTTTGTTATGAATGGCCATTTGTGTGCTGGCATGTATTTGAAGTTCCGGATATTGTGATTTTATCAAATGCGCAACGCCCAAATCTTGCAAAATAACAGCATCAACCTTGCATTTTGAACAAATATCAAGATTTTTGATTAAATCAGGCAGTTCATCTTGTTTAACCAGTGTATTGATTGTTACGTAAATTTTGCGGCCTAAATGATGTGCATAAGCCGTAATTTCATCCAATTGATTTTCATCAAAATTGGTCGCGGTTGCACGTGCCGAAAAATTTTTAAGCCCAAGATAAAGCGCATCCGCGCCAAAATAAAGTGCCGCATAAGCTGCTTCAATATCGCCGGCGGGCGCCAAAAGTTCTGTCATTTTTTTCATGTGCTCTCTTTATTCGTTTTATATAAAAAAGTCAAGCAAAAATGCGTTTTCTTTAATTTATGTAAAAAAATAAAAAAAATTATTGACGAAGGCAAAAAGATGCGTTAAAAGGACATTCAACCACGGAACGTTGGCAGAGTGGTAATGCAGCGGATTGCTAATCCGTCATCCCCTTAAAAGGATGCATAGGTTCGAGTCCTATACGTTCCGC
>CACXFX010000148.1 GCA_902767055.1 uncultured Pseudomonadota bacterium | reverse complement strand
AAGCCCCGTGCCCAACCGGACACTTGATAAGAAAATTTCTTTTCTTAACCAACACTATTCTTGCATACTTTAAATAAAATGTCAAACAAAAAAATACCGCCCTTTGGTAAAAAGGACGGTATTTTTTTGTTTGACAAGAAAGTGTCTATTTCTTTGCTTTTGCCTTAACAGCGGCTTGAGCAGCTGCCAAACGAGCCACCGGCACTCTAAATGGTGAGCATGAAACATAATCCAAACCGCATTCTTCAAAGAATTCGATTGATTTCGGATCACCACCATGTTCACCGCAAACACCGAGGTGAATATCGGGGTTAACCTTTCTGCCCTCAACGCAAGCGCGTTTGACGAGTTTACCGACACCATCAACATCGATTGAGGCAAACGGGTCTGCGACATAGATACCGCGAGCACGATATTCTTCCAAAATAGCGCCCGTATCATCACGGCTCATACCGAGTGTTGTTTGCGTCAAGTCGTTTGTACCAAAACCAAAGAATGCAGCCGTCTGGGCCAATTCTTCAGCCATCAAAGCAGCTCTCGGCAATTCAATCATCGTACCGACAATGTAGTCGATCTTTTTGCCTTTTTCTGCAAAGACTTTTTCAGCCGTTGTATCAATGATTGCTTTGACGATGTCGAGCTCTTTCTTTGAGCCTGTCAAAGGAACTTCGATTTCAGGAATGACCTTGATGCCTTCTGCTTCAGATTCGATTGCAGCTTCCAAAATAGCGCGAGCTTGCATCTCGGCAATTTCAGGATATGTAATCGGCAAACGGCAACCACGGTGACCAAGCATCGGGTTCAATTCATGCAAAGCATTTGCACGAGCCTTAACTTCTGCCAAAGTTTTACCCAATTTATCAGCGAGTTCCTGCATTTCAGGATCTGTATGCGGCAAAAATTCATGAAGCGGCGGGTCAAGCAAACGGATTGTGACCGGAAGACCGTTCATGATTTTGAACAAATCTTTGAAGTCTTGTTTTTGATACGGCAACAAACGAGCCAAAGCTTTTCTGCGGCCGGCTTCGTCATCGGCCAAAATCATCGCACGCATATCAGCAATTCTGTTTGCATCAAAGAACATGTGTTCCGTTCTGGCCAAACCGATACCCTGTGCACCGAATGCCAAAGCTTGTGCGGCATCTTTCGGTGTTTCGGCATTAGCGCGAACCTTCAAACGACGGATTTGATCAACCCAGCCCATGAGCTTACCGAAGTTGCCTGAATTTGTATCAGCCTGAACGGTCGGAATTTGACCTTCAATGATTTGACCTTTGGCACCATCCAATGATACCCAATCACCTTCTTTAATGACTAAGCCGCCTTTGGTCTTCATTGTTTTGGCTTTAACATCAATAACGATATCTGTTGAACCCGAAACGCAAGGTGTACCCATACCGCGAGCCACAACAGCTGCGTGAGATGTCATACCGCCTCTGGCCGTAATCACACCTTGGGAAGCATGCATACCGCCGATATCTTCAGGCGATGTTTCGTTGCGGATTAAGATAACTTTTTCGCCTTTGGCTGCCCAAGCTTCAGCATCTTCTGCGCTGAATACGGCACGACCGACAGCAGCACCCGGAGATGCCGGCAAACCTGTTGCAATAACGTTTTTCTTTGCTTTCGGATCAAGCATCGGGTGCAACAATTGATCTAATTGATCGGCACCGACGCGCATAATGGCTTCTTCATGGTTTAATAAACCTTCTTCAACCATTTCAACAGCCATACGAACGGCAGCTTGAGCGGTTCTCTTACCATTACGGCATTGAAGCATCCAAAGTTTGCCATGCTCAATCGTAAATTCCATATCTTGCATGTCTTTATAGTGTGCTTCCAAATTGTTACGAGCATCAACAAGCTCTTTATAAAGGTGAGGCCATCTTTCTTCCAGTGATGTGCCGTCGCCGATCGAACCCATCGGTTGCGGTGTGCGGATACCGGCCACCACGTCTTCGCCTTGTGCGTTGACGAGGTATTCGCCATAATATCTGTTTTCACCCGTTGCAGGGTCACGTGAGAAGCAAACACCTGTTGCGCAATCGTCACCGGCGTTACCGAACACCATGGTCTGAACGTTAACAGCCGTACCCCAGTCACCCGGAATATTGTTTAATTTACGATATGTGATGGCACGCGCGGACATCCAAGAACCGAACACGGCGCCTATTCCGGCCCACAATTGCTCCCACGGATCTTGCGGAACAACTTTACCCAATTGTGCGCCGATTTGTTTATATTCTTTAACGAGCTCTTTCAAATCTTCGGCCGTCAAATCCGTATCAGATTTGTAACCGTGTGATTTTTTCATATTTTCCAAAGCTTCTTCATAAAGGTCTATGTCAGCACCCAAAACAACATCGGAGAACATTTGCAAGAAACGACGATAAGAATCGTAAGCAAATCTTTCGGACCCGGATGCTTTTGCCAAAGCCTTAACCGTTTCGTCATTTAAGCCTAAGTTCAAAACCGTATCCATCATGCCAGGCATTGAAACTCTGGCGCCTGAACGAACAGAGAATAAAAGCGGATTTTCGGCATCAGCAAATTTTTTGCCCATAATGCCTTCAACATATTTAACAGCTTCACGAACCTGATCTTTTAAATCAGCCGGATAAGTGTTGTTGTTTGCGTAATAGTACGTGCAGACTTCTGTCGTGACGGAAAATCCGGGAGGAACGGGGAGACCGACTTTGTTCATTTCAGCCAAGTTTGCACCCTTACCGCCCAAAAGGTTACGCATCGAAGCATCGCCTTCGGCGCTGCCGTTACCAAATTTATAGACCCATTTTGTCATGGTATTTATTGCTCCTTTGTAGCAAGTTATAAGTTAAACACACGGCTCTATATCGCCGCCGTTTGAGGCGGTATATAAAACCAAATTAAATAAAAAACTTTTTCAAGTTGGGCACAATCTATACCAACCTTTTTGATTCTTCAAGCAAAAAATGAAAAAAATGCGGCTTTTTTTATTGTTGACGATAGAATATTATAAGAATATTATAATTCTTCAACAAAAGAGTTGCGTTTAATGTGCTTGACAGGGGCTTCGTATGAACGCAAAACGTCTTCAATCTCGTCATCAAGCTCTATAATCAAAACCTTGTCCGATGCATCAAGTATTTCGGGCAAACGCTCATCCAAATAATCAAGAGCGATTGTCTGATCAGCTGTGCGATAAAGTGTGGCATGAGGGCCGCCGTCATAAAGCAAAAAAGGCTTAACCGGCTCTGATGGATGAGATTTAATCATAAAAACGAGTATTCCCTCGTTTGTGATAATCACTTTATAATATTCTTCCTGTTCCATTAATGCATCAATCCTTTGCCCTTTTTCTTAAGCCATGCAGCTGTCTGTCCGACGCCTTTTTGAACATCACTCATCAGTGTCTCACCGATTTTTAAATCAGGCCCTTTGACAAAGTGATCGGCCAAAGCTTTTGCACCGCAAACAAAAACATCGGCAATGTGCAGACCGTATTTGGCAAGTTCAGCTACAACACCGGCACTGTACAGCGCAACGCCGCCAGTCGTTTTTAAGACTTTTTTTGCATCCATTAAGGTTCTCCTTTTTTTTAAGATTATATCTGATATTTTTGCTTTTGTCAAATTTTTTTAACATTTTTTAATATTTTATTTGACAAAGCTTTTTTTTATATGCTATTTTATAAAAAAATAAATTAAGGAGGCTTTTATGCTCGGACGTTATACCTATACTTTAAGCACTTTAACCCCCGGTGAGGAAATCGTTTTGGTCGGGCGGTTGCATTATTTTGCACTGATTATTCCATTCAGCTTAACGATGCTTTTTTGCACGGTTTTGTTTTTTGCCATCGGCATGACTGTTCAATTGAGGAATGGTCAGGCTTTTCAGTTGCTCGAGTTGGGAACTGTTTGGCTCGGGGTGTTGTCACTTTTTGTGTGCACGGTCGTGGCATGGCTGAAACGTAATTTAATTGAGATGGTTTGTACCAATAAACGCGTTGTCAGAAGGACGGGCATTGTTAATGTGACGACAGAAGAATTAAATCGTGAAAGAATCGAGTCGGTCGAGATGCGTCAAAGCATTTTAGGACGTATTTTTAATTATGGCGATATTTTCTTCTCCGGTACGGGAACATCAAAGCTCGTGTTTAAGTTTATTAATCAGCCGAGGTTGATGAAACAGATTATTGATGCGGTAATTACTGCGCCAAATGAGTTGCCCACCGCACATTAAGTTTTTGTAAATGATATTTTAAGAACACCACGTATCATGAAAATTGTGCTTGATAAGTGGTGTTTTTGTTGCTATATTACACACCAAGTTTGACAGATAAGAAAGAAAGCTGATGAAAAAGGTTTTGTTTTTAATACCGTTTTTATGTGCTTTGAGCGCTTGCACAACCAATCCGAACGGTACCGAAATGAATGTTGCCGATGAACCCTCAAAGATGGAAGTCTATAACCGCGCAATGTTTAATTTTAACTATCGTGTGGATAAATATGTGGTTAAACCGGTCGCCAAAGGCTATAAGGCCGTGACGACGCAAGGTGTACGTAACAGAGTGACAAGCTTCTTTAATAACTTGGAAGAACCGGCTTCGGCCATCAATAATTTGTTGCAAGGACAGTTCAAAAATTCCGGCATATCGGTCGCACGTTTTGCCGTCAATACGACGCTCGGACTTTTGGGTACGTTTGATGTGGCGTCCGGTTGGGGTATGGATAAGAAAAAAAATTCATTTGATGCCACAATGGCCAAATATTGCGTACCGGACGGACCGTTTGTCGTGGTACCGATTCTCGGGCCTTCGACGCCGCGTTATCTCGTCGGTTGGGGCGCAGATGCTTTTGCCGATCCGATGTATTGGGCGCTTCTTGATAAACAAGATCAAGATTGGGCAGTCATTGCGACTTATGGCGGTACGGCTTTGAAGTATATCAATAAACGCGCTGAAAATATGGCCATTCTTGACAATTTGGAAGAAGGCTCGGTTGATTTTTATGCAATGGTTAAATCGGCATTTTTGCAAAACAGGCAAAAATTTGAAAGCCTTTGTGCCGTTGCAAATGATACTAAAGCATCGACTTCAAGCTATGATTTTGATTTTGAAGACGATGATGAAGATTAACATTTTTTATGAAGGACTTTAAGATAATGAAAAAAATAATTGCTTTGGTTTTAATGTTTGCATTTTTGCCTTTTTGCGCAAAGGCTTTGGATGGAAATGAGGCTGAAAACTTTGTTAAAAAGGTTACACAGCAGGGTATCGAGGAAATCATCAATTCTGATGTGTCAATACAGGAAAAAGATGCTCGCTTTGAAAAGCTTTTTGATGAGTATCTTGATCTTGATTATATCGGAAAATTTGTTTTAGGCCGTTATTGGAAAACGGCAAGTGCCAAACAACGCACCGATTTTATCAAAGTTTATCGCGATTTTAATACCAAAACGTGGTCAAAGCGCTTTGATGAATTTAAAGGTAAACACTTTGATTTTCACGGCACATCGCCTTCAAATTCTCAAGGGCAGGTTTTTGTAAATACAACCGTGGATATGAATGAAGGTGCGCCGGCAAAAGTGGTGTTTAGGGTTAAAGACGGGCAGCCGCTTAAAATCGTTGATATCATTATTGAAAATGTGTCACTTGCGATTACGGCGCGAAACGAATATGCGGCTTATATCAAAAAAGCACCGAACGGGCTCGACGATTTGATTAAAGACTTAAAACAAAAAGCACAATAAAAATGAAAGCCTGAGTTGATGCTCAGGCTTTCATTTTTACAGATCAGGAAAAATCGGGGCGTATTGAATGTTCTTTTGAGCGGCGATTGTACGAACATATACCAAGACAGCCCACAGATAGACCATTTTTTTGTTCGTCGGGGCCACAAGCTCATTTTTAAAGAGTTTGAAAAGCCGGTGCGTGAACATTTTCTTTACGGGAACTTTTCCCCAAACCTCAAGGATAGCTTGCTTAAAGGTCACATCTGCCCACATGCGACAAGCTTGTTGATGTGATGTAAGTCCGGAATTTTTGAAATCTTCAGCAAAAACAAGTTCGTAATACGGACTTTTCAGCAATCTGTCCGCCAGATTTGTTCCGATTTCAAGCAAAAGGTCGCCTGCAATTTTTTCAAAATTATCACGAGGGCAATCTTTAAGATCCGAAAGCTTTTTGAGGGGTAACTCGCTTAAAAGAAACAAGTCAATTTCTCCCAGCAACCTTAACCCGCCTTTGAAATAAAGCGGATTGATGGGCATAACTATGATGCTCATCGGAGAACCGTAATCTTCCATAAAAATATCATTTTAATTGGTCAAACATATGCTTTTATTATTGCCTTTGATAGTGGCACAAAAAAACATCAATGTCAAGAAAATTAATCCGAAAGCGCTTATTTTATCTGTACTTAATCGATACACGATTCTTATCACCGGCCACGGCATTGGCTTCATCAATGGTATAGATGCGTTTTTCTTTGCGTTGGCCGGACGAGGTGACAAGTTTACCGCTCTTATCATAAATATACGTGACACCGTTGATTTGTTTTGTCGTGGCTTTAGACGATTTTAAGTCTGGATAACCTGCCGCTTCTAAGTTGGCATCACATTTTGCCGTGTCTCCGGTGCAATAGATTTTGAGATTTTCAAGATTTGTATTTGTACGCGGATCCGAATCAATGGCAAATATACCACCAAGCTGTGTATTTTCACCGATGGTCAAGGTTTTTAATTCCGCACATTTTGTGAGCGCATCGCCTGTCATTTTTTGGACGGTATCGGGTATAACCAAATCAGCCAAATGCGTCCCTCTGAAGGCAGAATCTATTTCCAGTACACTTGTCGGAATATCCATTTTTGTGATGCTTGACCAGTTAAATGCTGCACTTTCTATTTTCGTTACCGTATTTGGGATAATTACCTCCGGTGCTTCAACCATAAACATGGCATGTGTGCCGATTGTTGTCACCGTTGACGGAATGGTGATGGGATTATCACTCTTGATTGAAGCAAAAGCATAATGCCCCAAATCTTTGATTCCTTCACTAATAACCACATTTTTGACATCTTTATCGAGCCAAGGTGAAATAACCCTACCGGAAGACGAATCATACCAATATCCGATATTTCCGTTATTACCGGTACCGCGAATCGTCAAGGTTCCTGAAGCATCGATTTGATATTCGCAGTTTGCCGTATTGCCGTTGGCATCCGTACCGCAAGGCTCCCAAGCGTTGGCATAAAAAGGTAGAGCCAAGCTAAAAACAAAAACAATCTTTTTCATGATTTTTCTCCACTGAATAAAAAAATTTCCGTTTACATAATCAAAACGGAAGAGGAGCTAGAAAACTGTAACAGCACAGATGAATTTATTCGTCGCAAAATGCGCTTATCTCATTCACTCCTCTAAAAAGGAGCGTCAGCTGTTAATGTGTTTTCTAAACACCGCAACCGGTTTGGTTACATGTTCATTGTGGCAGAAAAAAACGTGAATGTCAAATAAAAAAATCAGATTCTATTTTTGGGCGGATTTGAGCTGACCGCAAGCGGCTAAAATATCTTGGCCGCGCGCAACACGCACGGGGGCGGCAAAGCCGGCCTTGTTTAATAAATCAGCAAAAGCTTTGACCTTTTGCGGCGTGCTCGGTTTGAAATCACAGCCCGGCCAAGGATTAAACGGGATTAAATTAAAAGTGGCACGAATTTTGTGTTTTTTTAAAAGCTCAATTAATTCTTTGGCATTTTCGGTTGAATCGTTGATGCCGTCAAGCATCAAATATTCAAACGTGATATAGCGACTGCCGTCTTTTTGCTGATACTTTTGTGCCTCTTTTAATATTTGCTCGATGTTATATACTTTATTAATCGGCATTAATGTATTGCGAATTTCATCATTCGAAGCGTGCAGAGAAACAGCCAGTCTGACGCCTGTTTTTTCCAGAACATCACAGATTTTCGGGGCAATACCGCATGTCGACATGGTAATGCGGCGTCTTGAAACGGCAATCCCGTCACCATCTGAGAGGATGTTTAAGGCTTTGATGACGTTTTCTTCGTTTTGTAAAGGCTCGCCCATACCCATCACAACGATGTTTGATAAATAGCGCGTTTCATCTGTCGGGGAGGGCCACTCGCCGTATGTGTCGCGCGCCACCATAAATTGCAAAACAATTTCACCGGCCGTTAAATTACGCGTTAATTTTTGACTGCCGGTATGGCAGAATTTACAGCCCATTGCACACCCGACCTGTGTGGAAATACATACAGCGCCGCGATCAGATTCCGGGATATAAACCATTTCGATGCGCTCGCCGTCATCAAATTCCAAAAGCCATTTATGCGTTTTGTCTTTTGAAATCTGTTCGGCTACGATCTTCGGACGAGATAAAGTAAAATTTTCTTGCAACTTTTGGCGCAAATCTTTTGAAAGATTGGTCATTTCATCAAAGCTTTTCGCGCCTCTAAAATATATCCATTGCCAAATTTGTTTCACGTGAAACGTTTTTTGGCCCCAGCTCGTCAGAAGCTCGGTCAGTTCTTGTTTATCAAGCCCGATAATCGATTGTTTTTGCATTATTTTTTACCGCATTTGGCATTGATGGCTTTATAGGCCTTGGCAAAACCTTTTAAAGAATAGGTATCTTTGGTTTTGGTGCCGCGATTTGATGTGGCTTCGACAATCATACGTTCACCCCTGAACATGGCTTTGACAAGCTTTTTATCCTCATCATCATTGATTGTCCAGGATTTATCATCTTCGGTGAAAAATTTGGTAAATGTTTCTTTGCCGATTTTGACCGTAAAAGGTGCATTGGCTTTCAAGGTATAACCTGCCACAAAATTGACGACGTCAAAACTCTTTTCGGCGGGGCGATGTGTCACGACGGCGTAAATATCGCCGCGTCTGGTGTAATTTCCTTCATCTCTTTTTGGGGAGGAGGCCATATAACATACCGTGTTTTTGCCTTCCGTAAAAGTATAAGCCGACCAATCGTTATAATCACCGATGAGCTTTGGAGCTTCCATTGAAAAAGCCTTAAAAGAGCTTAAAACACAAGCTAAAAACAAAATTTTTTTCATTTTACATACCTTTTTATCGACATTACCAAAAAATATTGATTGAAATATACTTTAAAACTGTTAAAAGAAAGCAAATATTTTTAAAAAGGTCACGAAAAAAATGATGAGACCCGAGTTTTTGGATATTGATCGTATCATTAAAGATAAAAGCATTTTAAGGCTTTTTGACGCCGTTCATGATTATGGCGGAGCGCTCAGGTTTGTCGGTGGTGCGGTCAGAGATGCATTGGTTGGTTTAGAAGGCTCGGAAATCGATTTGGCAACGGATTTAACGCCCGATGAATTTATCGAAGCGTGCAATGAAAAAGGGATTAAAACCATTTCGCTCGGGCTTAAATTTGCCAAGACGGGCGTTGCCATCGGCGGGCATATTTTTGAGGTTTCGTCACTGCATAAGACGTTGCCGAACGATTCGAAATTTTCGGATTTTTCGTTTACCGATGATTGGAATGCCGATGCGGCCAACCGTGATTTGACAATCAATGCTGTTTATGCCGATGAGGATGGTAATGTTTTTGATTATTACAACGGTATCGGTGATTTGGAAAACGGGGTGGTGCGTTTTATCGGCAATGCAACACAAAAAATTATGGAGCAACCGATACGTATTATGCGGTTTTTCAGATTTTATTCGGCATTTTCAAAAACCGATCCGGATTTGAAATCGCTTAAAGCCTGTGTTGAAAACAGAGAACTTTTAAAGACTGTTGCCATCGAGCAAATCAGGGATGAATTTTTTAAGATTTTAGCAACAAAAAATGCTGCAACCGTTTTGGAAATGATGGTTGAAAATGATATTTTATCATTTATTTTGCCTCAAAAAATCAATGACAAAGCCTTAAAAAATCTTGATACACTGGTGCGTTTTAACGCCTTTGAGGCTGATGTGATACGCCGGCTCTTTGTGCTTTATGAGCCGGATCAGATGTTGTCCGAATCTTTGGCAACACGTCTTAAATTAACCAAGTTACAAAAAACAAAGCTGATTAATTTTGCGCGTTTTGCTTTTGATGGGGAAAAATTTGATGATATGGATTATATTAAACGCGTGATTTTTTCGCATGACAAAGAATTTGTTAAAGATAAAATCTTGATTTGTTTGGCCTTAAAGGGCAACGTTGATATCAATTTAAATCCGCTGTTTGATCAAATTGATGCACTTGAAATCCCCGTTTTTCCGCTGAACGGTAAAGATTTAATTGAGCTTGGGATGATTGACTGTTCTCCGATTAAAGAAATTTTGGGTGCGCTTAAAACCCTTTGGATTGATTCAAATTTTACTCTTTCGGCGCAAAGTCTTAAAGCTGAGGCTTTGAAGCTGATTAAATAAAAAATAACGACAAATGACTTGACTTTTGTGACTTTGCTTATAGAATGCAGGCAAGTCATATTAATTATAACTTATTATGAAATACGTAAAAACAGCGTTTTGTATCGCTTTGTTGTTGACGGTGGTCAATAACACTGTGGGGTTATGCCAAAATACGGGTTTTGCTGATGAAGAATATCCCGTGTACGGCAAGGTTTTGGAAGCCGCCTATTCTTTTTTGGTATTTTCCCCTGCGCAGGAGCAAAGTTCTCCTTTTGTGTTACGCCTCGATTCCGGCTGGGAGTACGACGGTGTCAAAAAGTTTCAAAAACTGAAAATTTTTGCCGATGATTATTTAACGCATCATTATGGTAAATTTATTTTCGAAACTGGTGAAAAAAATAACAGGCAAGCTTTTCTTGTCAATTTTTTTGCCGGCACGGTTATGCCCATAAAAGTTCAGGATAACGGCTATGGTCCGCAAGATGATGAAGATATGGAATTTGATGAAGAATTTTTCATTCATTATCACGCGGATAACGATGAAATGGTTCCCTTTGCAAGGTATGGTAAAAGCGAAATGTGTTATATATCGCTCCAGGATCAAAAGGGAAACTGGATTTTTATTTTTTTGCATGACGGAATATTATGTTATTGAAATGAGCCCGCGATTCTTAATCGAATCTCGGGCTTATTTTTACGCAAAAAAAATATCATTTTAAAAAATGTTTTTTTATTTGACTTTCAGATTTTTTTATGACATCATAAAAACGTAACCAAACCGGTTGCGGTGTTCAAAAAACACTTCCATTGTACCTAAACTCCTTGATGAGGAGTTGTCGAGATAAGCGCATTTAATGTGGCGAATAAGGCAAACTGTGCAATGGCAGTTTTTTGGCTCCTCTTCCGTTTTAGTTACGTAAACGGAAATTTTTTTTATTCAGTGGAGAATTGATATGAAAAGAACAGTATTTATTTTAAGTATGTTAATCAGTTGCAACGTATATGCCGAATGTGATGAGGCAGGCTATTTTGATTGCGGAACGACAGGCGATGTGAAGTGGTATTTAACAAATGATAAAACAAAATTGATTTTTTCAGGTCAAGGTGAAACAGCGACAAATTATGCTGAAGAGGTTAATCCTTATTATGATGGTGTTGAAAATAAGGCGGGTAAGAGAGTAAATGCACCATGGGGACAATATAATAATACAGTCACCGATATTGAAGTTAAAGAAGGTGTGACCGGTGTCAGTTGGATCGGTCTGGGTTTTGAACATGTTACAAATGTATCACTTCCAAGTACATTGGAAGTGCTTGGAGAAGGTGCTTTAAACAGAACATATGCCTTGCAAAATGTTGATTTTCCGGATTCGCTAAAAGTGATAGGTGATGGCGCACTGTTCCATACCGGAGTCACAAATATCATTATTCCGGATTCGGTGAAAACAATTGACACTTCCGGCATAAAACATTCGTATGCTGAGACAATAATTATTCCGGATTCGGTCACATCAATTGCTGATAATACATTTTCATCTAGAGCAACGACAATTTATTGCACCTCGGCCTCTCCTTGTGTGGGTAAAGGCTCGGAAAATATTGTCGCTTATGAAAAACAAGGCGGCGTTTATATTTTAGAAGACGGAACAAAATTTTTATCGGCGGCGGATATGGCAGGCGGAACAAATATTTGTGCCAAAGAGTTAAATGAATGCAAACGCGATGTTTTGGAGGCTAAAGGTATTTGCCAAGGCTCAAGCTGTGATACCTTTATCCAAAGTGACGGGAATTATATGCTTAAATTCGGCGGCAAAACGTATCAATCTATCAATGATTTGCTGAAAGGCAATTACGACAGGCGCCGGATTTATACGATAGAAGAGGCGAACTTT